>NZ_KV836177.1:0-62345 GCF_001838255.1 Corynebacterium sp. HMSC073B01
TGAAAATCAGACACACTTTTTGTCACTTAACCCCCGAATTCGGTGCGGATTTTTTGCTATTTGTCGGCTAAACCTCTTCGGCCGCCAGCTGACCACACGCTGCCGCAATCTCGTTGCCACGGGTATCGCGGACCGTGCACGGTACCCCCTGCGCCTGTACGCGGCGGACGAACTCCTCCTGCTGCTTCTTCGGAGAGGCGTCCCACTTCGACCCCGGAGTCGGGTTGAGCGGAATCAGGTTGACGTGGACACGTGAGCCCAGAGCATTGTGGAGCTTCTTACCCAACAAGTCTGCACGCCAATCCTGGTCGTTAATATCGCGAATCAAAGCGTACTCAATAGATACGCGACGGCCTGTCTTGTCTGCGTAGTAGCGAGCTGCATCAAGCACCTCAGCTACTGTAAAGCGATTGTTGATCGGTACCAGCTCATCGCGAAGCTCGTCATCCGGAGTGTGCAGAGACACCGCGAGGGTGACTGACAAGTCCTCGTCGGCAAGCCGTCGGATGTTCGGCGCGAAACCGACCGTAGAGACGGTGACATTGCGCATCGAGATGCCGAATCCCTCCGGCGACGGCCGCGTGATGCGATGGACGGCGGCGAGAACGCGATTGTAGTTCGCGAGCGGCTCACCCATGCCCATGAATACGATGTTGGTCAGGCGACCGCCCTCGGCTGCCATAGTGGCAGCGGCCTCACGAACTTGGTCGACAATCTCCGCGGTGGAGAGATTACGCTGCAGACCGCCCTGACCCGTCGCACAGAATGGGCATGCCATACCGCAACCGGCCTGTGAGGAAATACAGAGGGTCGCACGCCCCGGGTACTTCATCAGCACGGATTCCAGCAGCGTACCGTCACCTGCACGCCACAGCGTCTTACGGATTTCGCCGTCGTCACAGGTGATGTGGCGAACGGGAGTCAACAAAGGTGGGAACAGACTGTCTTTGACCTTTTGACGGTCTGCTTCCGGCAGATCAGTCATCGTCATAGGGTCAGCCTCAAGCCGACCGTAATAGTGCCGGGCAATCTGATCGGCGCGGAAGGCCGGCAGGCCCAGTTCCTTGACCGCAGCCTTCCGTTCCTCAACATCGAGGTCCGCAAAATGGGTCGCGGGCATGCCGCGACGTGGAGCTTTAAGAACGATTGGAAGTGAAGATGGCATGATGGCACCCATTTTCGCATGTAATAACGGTTTTGGCCTAATGAGCGACTAGGCAGCCGCAACTAAGTGGACCTTTACAAGTGGTACATACCTGCCAAAACGTGTTGAATGATAGGTATGACTAACGCTAATCAGCCGAATAACGACAGTCCGCTTTTCGACGATACTCCGTCGTACTCTCCAAATGATTCCGTGGCTCCTGCACCAGAGCAGGACAACCTTCCAGAGCCAGTCGTTGACGCGCCCGCAGAGAAGGACTCCACACCGGAGCCAGCGCCCGCTCCTGGCCGGCGCAAGGTGAAAAAGACTACCGCGGGCTCGATGTGGGTTGGCCTGGTCATCAGTGCAGTTTTGCTGATCGTATTGCTTGTATTCATTCTGCAGAATCAGCAGGAGACCACACTAAACCTGTTCGGCTGGGCCTGGAACTTCCCGGTCGGTGTCGGAATGCTGTTCGCTGCTATCCTCGGCGCCCTCATCACTGCGCTAATCGGTGGCTGGCGAATGTTTGATCTGCGCCGCCAGATTCGTAAGGGCGACAACTAAAGCCCGACTGAACCAGCCAAATTAAACCAGGCTGAAAAGCTGCAATATCAGCCACGTCATCGCGGCTGATGGCAGCATGCCATCCAGGCGGTCCATCAGACCGCCGTGGCCCGGCAATATCGAGGACATATCCTTAATCCCCAGATCGCGTTTGAACTGGGACTCCATCAGGTCACCAAGCGTGGCGGAGATAACCAAGGCAATGCCCAGCACGATGCCCTGCCACCACGGCGCGTGCAACATAAAGATTGCACAGAGCGCTCCAGTAATAGTGGCGAGTACGAGAGAGCCGCCGAACCCTTCCCAGGATTTTTTAGGGCTTACCTTCGGAGCCATCGGATGCTTTCCGAACATGACACCGGCGGCATAGCCTCCGACGTCATTGGAAATCACCCCGATCATGAAGGTCACAATGACCAGACGGGGATCGACTTCCCAGGGATTGTCCATGTGCACCAGCTGCACAGCTAGCGCCGCAAAGAACGGAATCCACATCACCACGAAAACTCCGACTGCGACATCCCGCAGCCAGTTCCGTGGTGCTTCAGCCATCCCGTGCAAAAACAGACGGGTGACTAGTAAAAGCATCAGGGTAACAGTCAGGCCCATGACCAGACCGTCAATCCCCCAGTAGGCGGACAGCCACACCATCAGCTGTCCGCCGAAAATCAGAACCGGGCGAGGGACCTGCCAATCGGACTCGCGGAGCCGCTCGCAGACCTCCCAGGTTGCAAGGCCAACCGCCGCGGCGACCAGAACGGTCCAGGCGAGCGCCCCCAGCAGCAAGCCGATGATGACGACTGCACCAAGTGCTACGCCCACCGTAATTGCAACCGGCAGGTTCCGACCTGCCGAGTTACGCGGCTTAATAAGCCGTAGCTCGTCTAGAACACGTTCCTTATTGGACGCTGGCTTCGACGTTGGCATTGGCGCCTCAAATCCCCTCTCCCGGTTGAATATGAAGGCCTAAACCTCCATCAATTCCGCTTCCTTGCGTTCAACCAAGGAGTCCACCTGCTCGACGTAGTTCTTGGTGACCTGGTCCAGCTCCTTTTCGCCTGCCTGCACCTCGTCCTCGCCAGCATCGCCGTCCTTCTGAATCTTCTTCAGAGTTTCCATGCCCTTACGACGGACATTGCGAATCGCGATCTTGGCGTCTTCGCCCTTCGAACGTGCGACCTTAACCATCTCACGACGACGCTCCTCGGTCAGCTGCGGGATAGTTACGCGCAGGACCTGGCCATCATTAGTCGGGTTCACACCCAGGTCGGAGTTGCGAATCGCGTTTTCGATGTCGCCCATGACGCTCAGCTCATACGGCTTAATCAGCAGCATGCGCGGCTCTGGAACCGAAATGGTAGCCATCTGGGTAATCGGAGTCGGAACACCGTAGTACTCCGCAATAACGCCGTTGAACATCGCCGGGTTCGCACGGCCAGTGCGAATGTGGGTCAGCTCCTCGCGGCAGTGTTCTACGGAGCTACCGTACTTTTCTTCACAGTCAAGCAGGACTTCATCAATCATTGTGTTTTTAACCTCGGGTTTCTACGCGGGTTCTAGATAGTTCTAGAGCGCTCTGTGGAAAGAACGTATTACGAACAAATTTATCAGCTGTGGACGAGAGTACCGATTTGCTCACCGGCTACCGCGCGCGCAATGTTTCCGTCGGTAAGCAGATTAAACACGAGAATCGGCATGTTGTTGTCCATGCACAGGGAGAAGGCGGTGGCATCAGCAACGCGCAGGTCCCGTTCCAGAACCTCACGGTGGGTGATGTCATCGAACAGCTCTGCGTCCGGCACCTCACGTGGGTCGGCCGAGTAGACACCGTCAACGGCCTTGGCCATCAGCAGTACCTCGCAGCCGATCTCCAGGGCGCGCTGGGCGGCGGTGGTGTCGGTGGAGAAGTACGGCATACCCATACCTGCACCAAAGATGACCACGCGGCCCTTCTCCAGGTGGCGCTTAGCACGCAACGGCAGGTACGGCTCCGAGACCTGTGCCATGTTGATTGCAGTTTGAACGCGGCAGTCCACGCCCTCCTGCTCGAGGAAGTCCTGCAGAGCCAGGCAGTTCATGACCGTGCCCAGCATGCCCATGTAGTCAGAGCGTGCGCGGTCCATGCCGCGCTGCTGAAGCTGTGCGCCACGGAAGAAGTTACCTCCGCCAATGACGACACAGACCTCGACGCCCTTTCGGGAAACTTCCGCAATCTGTCGGGCAACGTTTTGCACCACGTCCGGGTCAACGCCAACCTTGCCGCCACCGAACATCTCACCACCGAGCTTGAGCATCACACGTTTGAAGCCATTGCGCTCGACAGATTCTGCCATGACCATGCACCTTTCTCACACCGTTTAAAAAGTCGCAGACGAGTCTACCCGGTCACGACAGCAAGGCACACTTGACGCTCCGCATTGTCTGCAACATGGCAGCAAAATGCCCCACCCGAAGCAATCGGATGGGGCATTCACACTAGCTAGCAGCTAGAGGTTAGAGCACAAATTACAGCGAATTAGTGCTGACCAACCTCGAAGCGGACGAAACCGGTCAGGGTAACGCCAGCCTCTTCCATGAGCTGCTTAACGGTCTTCTTGCTGTCAGCGACGGACGGCTGCTCCAGCAGAACAACGTCCTTGTAGAAGCCGTTCAGACGGCCCTCGACGATCTTGGCGATAGCCTGCTCCGGCTTGCCCTCTTCGCGAGTAATCTTCTCGTAGACAGCGCGCTCTGCCTCGACGCGGTCAGCCGGGACATCCTCGCGGGACAGGTACTGAGCCTTCAGAGCGGCAACCTGCATAGCTGCTGCGTGAGCAGTCTCTGCAGCGCCCTCTCCCTCACCGGTGTAAGCAACCAGAACACCGACAGCTGCCGGCAGGTCTGCTGCACGGCGGTGCAGGTAGACAGCGATGTTGTCGCCCTCGAGAGTAGCAGCGCGACGCAGCTCCAGCTTCTCACCGATCTTTGCGGAGAGCTCCTGGGTAGCCTCAGCTGCGGTCTGACCGTCGAGGTCAGCTGCTGCGAGCTCTTCCGGGGAGTTTGCCTTGACTGCTGCGGCAGCGTCGGCGACCTTGTTGGCGAAGTCGATGAACTCCTGGTTCTTGGCAACGAAGTCGGTCTCGGAGTTGACCTCGACCATGGTGTTACCAGAAACAGCAATCAGGCCCTCGGCAGCGGTGCGCTCTGCACGCTTGCCGACGTCCTTTGCGCCCTTAATGCGCAGGATCTCGACAGCCTTGTCGAAATCGCCGTCGGTCTCGACGAGTGCGTCCTTACAAGCCTTCATGCCGGAGCCGGTCAGCTCACGGAGCTTCTTGACGTCAGCAGCAGTGAAATTCGCCATGCTGGGCGTTCCTCCTTGTGGTGGTTAGAACTTGTGGTGGTTAGAAAGTTCAGCTTTACTCAGCGGATGCCGTCTCAGTTGCAGCGGAGCCCTCGGCGTCCATCTCTGCAGCCTGGTCGGTGTTCTCAGCGGCGGACTCGATCGGAGCGTCGCCTGCTGCTTCGCGAGCAGCGTTGGCCTCGCGCTCAGCGCGAGCCTTGCGGCCCTCTTCAACAGCGGTGGAGATGATGCGGGTCAGCACGGAAGCAGCGCGGATTGCGTCGTCGTTGCCCGGGATCGGGAAATCAACGTCATCCGGGTCGCAGTTGGTGTCCAGGATGGCAACAACCGGAATGCCCAGCTTCTTAGCCTCGGAGACAGCGATGTGCTCCTTGTTGGTGTCAACAATCCACAGTGCGGACGGAACCTTGGACATGTCGCGAATACCGCCCAGGGTGCGCTCCAGCTTGGTGCGCTCACGGGTCAGCATCAGGATTTCCTTCTTGCCGCGACCCTCGTAGCCGTTCTCAGCAGCGTCCATTGCCTGAAGCTCCTTCAGGCGAGCCAGGCGCTTGGAAACGGTGGCGAAGTTGGTCAGCATACCGCCGAGCCAGCGGTGGTTGACGTACGGCATGTCAACGCGCTCTGCCTCGTTCTGAACGGCTTCCTGAGCCTGCTTCTTGGTACCGACGAACAGGATGTTGCCACCGTGAGCGACAGTCTCCTTGACGAACTCGAAAGCCTCGTCGATGTAGGTCAGGGTCTGCTGCAGGTCGATGATGTAGATGCCATTGCGCTCGGTGAAGATGAAACGCTTCATCTTCGGGTTCCAACGACGGGTCTGGTGACCGAAGTGGACACCTGCATCGAGCAGTTCTCGCATGGATACAACAGCCATGTCATATTCAGGGAAGATCCTCACGTCCAGCCTGACTAGGGCTGCGGCTGCTTCCCTTCCTTTCTTATCCGATATAGGTGGTTACAGTTCACGCACAGGCTTTCCCTGTGCCCTAGCGCTCCCCCGCTGCCTCACACCCGACAGATATCCTGCCGAGCACCCGTGAACCAGCCGGAATGGGTCGCGCGCGTAGTCTTTGTGCTAATGACCGCCCATTAAGGCAGACACCGCGAGCGTAATCTTATCTGATACATCGCGCAGGTCGCAATATCTGACACGCCCTGCTATCCACAGGACAAAAAGTCATCCACAGCTAGAACCGTTTGCAATGCACTGCCGCTTGTCGACGGGTGTAGCGTCCGCCACACTATCGCGCATGACAACCAAGCAGAGTTTCAGGCGCTCGCTAATGCGCACATTAGCGCTATTCGTGCTCGCTGTCGCGCTAACAACACCCCCAAGCCCACCTGCAGCTACCGGCGAGCCAATATCCGCTATTACGCATACTTTCCCTGTGCACGGCAAAGTTCTACGCTTCTACACCCCACCGGAAAAACGCTGGCAGCCTGGACATCGCGGAGTAGACCTGAACGCCTCCCCGGGCCAGCCAATCCGCGCCTCAGCTCCCGGTGTGGTGCATTTCGCCGGTTCGATCGCCGGAATGACTTCCGTGTCAATCATGCACGCCGATGGCATCCGCACAACCTATCAGCCCATAGATACCGCGTTAGAAAAGGGAGACCACGTGGCCGCTGGCCAGGTGATTGGTCATCTTGTGGTCAACGCCAAACATCCCGAACCGGGCCTGCATTGGGGCGCACTGCGCGGCAAAGACTATCTCAACCCACTGGATTTGATACAGCGGAGACCAATCGTGCTCAAGCCTGTACGCAATTAAACAACCCTGCGCAATTAAGCGCGCGGATGTGCCCGCTTATGTACTTCACGGAGACGATCCGCTGAGACGTGGGTATAAATCTGCGTGGTCGCCAGACTCGAATGACCGAGCATCTCCTGCACCACACGCAAGTCAGCGCCACCTTCCACCATGGCCGTGGCCGCAGAATGTCGGAGAGCATGCGGTGAAACATCAGCCCATTTATGAATAACTCGGCGCGCCTGACGAGGATTCAATCTACCTCCACGCACACCGAGAAAAAGCGCATGTTCGGCCTGTGCGGAAGCATGAAAGCTTCCACGCACCTGGAGCCAGCCTTTGAGTGCCGCCTCCGCTGGTGCACCGAAGGGCACGATGCGCTGCTTGTTCCCCTTACCCACTACCGAGATGATGTGGCGGGAAAAGTCCACATCAGAGACGTCGGCCTTGCACAGCTCTTCTACACGCATCCCGGTGGCATACAACAGTTCCACAATGGCCAAGTCGCGAGCCGCAACTGCGCTGTCCTCGGATGAGACTTTCTCGATTGCCTCCTCAACCCTCTCCGGCGAGAGCACTTCCGGAAGATGCTGATGTTTCTTCGGCGTTGACAGCCGCAGCGACGGATCAGCATCGAGAATTTGCCGAGCTACGAGCCAACTACAGAACTGGCGAATGGACGTCGTTAAGCGAGCCAGCGATGACCGCGCAGCACCCTCCGCATGCTTCGCGCCGAGGTGCGCACGGATGACAGGGGTGGAGAGTTCACTGATGTGGTCCAGGCCGGCGAGGAGGGGGATGAGATCGGCTCGATAGGCACGGACGGTTGCGTCAGAGAGTCTGCGGGAATAAGTCAGCTCATCGAGAAAATCCATGAGCACGGCCTCAATATTGGCGGATAACCCGAGATCCGGCTCAGTCCTGTCGTCGTTATTGGTTGCGCGCTTCACGGTTCTGACCTTAGTAGACGCACACCGCGAGGCCTCACCAGACAGCGGAAAAGGCAGTGACTCCGACTTTCGCCAGAGCCACTGCCCTATTGCCTCACCCATGTCACAAGCCCGTTTCCGTAACAGTTACTTAGGCTTGCCTTGCCTATATTACTGAGCGTACAGAGAATTGCAATACCTAATTCAAGATTTTTTCGAGATTCTCTGCAGAAGGCTTTATTAGCGCCTCACTAACGCTTCTGTTCCTGGCGCAACCACCCACCCTCCACCCGACTGGTCAGCCCCTGTCCCTGCAGCTCCAGCAACAAATGTGTCGTAAGCGCCACGGCCAATCCCGCCTGCGCTGCGACTTCTCCCACCGGCGTTGGCTCCGCAGAATTCAGAGAGTCGTAGACAGCGAGCTCGTTTCGAGAAAGCTTCTGCACCGCCGACTTTTCCCACAACAATTCAAGCTGAGCATCCTCGTTCACTGTGCCAACTGACCGATACAGCGACCGCACATTATCGGCACTACACACCAGGACAGCCTCGCCACTGCGGATTAGGTCATGACAGCCAGAGGTAGTTTGCAGCGTCACCGGTCCCGGCACTGCTCCCAAGGGCTTGTTTAGCCTCACTGCCCAGTGCGCTGTGTTGCGCGCCCCTGAACGCCAGCCCGCCTCGACGATTGTGGTTGCTCGCGATAGGGCCGCTACCAGACGATTCCTAGTCAAAAACCGATGCCGCGCAGGTCGCACCCCCGGTGGATACTCCGTAATCAGCGCACCCCGCTCTGCAATCCCGTCGAAGAGTTCTGCATGCGCCCGCGGATAGTCAACCCCTACACCACCGGCTCCGACCACAACCGTAGTGCCGCCAGCGTCGAGCGCAGCTCGATGCGCCGCGGCATCAATACCCAACGCACCACCACTGATGACACTAACCCCCGCATTCGCGAACTGCCCCGCGAATTGGGCCGCCACCTGTGTCCCGTAGCTGCTGGCCATCCGCGTTCCGACAATCGCCACCGCTTCACTGACCACGTCCCGCAAGTCACGGCCACGCACCCACAGCGCAAGTGGTGGTGCATCGGCGCGGTCACGGACTTCGAGCGTCGTAAAGCAGGACAGCAGCTCCCCCGGCCACTCTGGGTGCCCCGGATAAATAAGACGCCACCCCATCGCTGCCGCCAGCTCCAAATCGTGGCCGCTCTGGTCAACGTCGGCCCGTGCCTGCGTCGTATTGAGCAGACCTTCCGGCAGCCCGGCGCGAGCCTTGATCCTCTCTGCTACCTCTACCGGCCCAAACTCCGTCACGAGCCGCACAATCTGCGGATGCGTCGCCTCTATCACACGATTCAGGTAAGCCCACGCGTGAATTTCGTCCATTTCTCCCCCTTGATAGTGGTTCGGTTGTATTAGCCGCCCTCGCGGTCATGCAGCTGGCAGGCACGTTGCACGTGCTCGAAGGTAAACGCGTCTACTCCCCCGAGGTCTGCGAGCGTCCACGCCACTGCGATTACTTTGTCCACTCCCCGCTGGGTAATCTCTCCGTTCCTCAACTGGAAGTCCAATAACGCCATCGCTTCTTCGTCTAAGCCCGCGTGACGACGGAGAAGCGAGCGTGGCACACTCGCGTTGGTGACGGCTGCTTCGTCGGCAAGCCCCAGGGCCTGCCACCTATGTCGGGCACGGTCACGTGCGGCCTGTACCCGATCGCGAACGGCCGCGGAGGGCTCATTGTGTGCTTTGTTTTTAATTCCCAGCTTGGCCCCGGCAGGACTGAGCGTGACGTTGAGATCCATGCGATCGCGTAGCGGGCCCGATAATGCGCGACCATGCTTGGCTCGCTCGGTACTAGAACAGGTGCATTCGCTGGCATACGCCGCCCCACACCGACAGGGATTGGTCGCCATGACTAGTTGTGTTCTCGCCGGAAAGGTCACTCGATGGTGCGTACGCAGGTGGACGACCACCCCGTTTTCCATCGGCATCCGCAACGCATCCAATACCGCCGGGCGCATGAGGGTGATTTCGTCCAAGAACAGCACCCCATGGTGGGCAAGGCTAATCGCGCCGGGCTTGGGCACAGCACCGCCGCCGACTAACGCTGTCACAGTCGCGCTGTGATGTGGAGCCACAAACGGCGGATGTTGAATAAGAGTGTCCGCAGTATCGAGCGCTCCGGCCACCGAATGCAGCGCGGTGACCTCCAGCTGCTGCCACTTCTGCAATGGCGGCAGAATTGTGGGCAAGCGCTCAGCGAGCATGGACTTCCCAGTTCCCGGAGAACCCTGCATGAACAGATTGTGCCCACCTGCTGCGGCTACCTCGAGGGCGAAGCGGGCCTCAGGTTGGCCATCGACATCGGCCAGGTCTACCGAGAAGGCTTGTTCGCTGGGGTCGTCGTTAAGCGCGGTCGTCAAACCTGAGCCGGTGAGTACCCAGCCCCATAGCTGTGTGAGGTCGGCTGCGGTGCAGACTGCGATGCCGTCGACGAGCGCGGCCTCGGCGGCGTTGGCGGCGGGGACGACAACCCAACGGGCACCTGCCTCGCGGGCGGCAAGGACCTGCGGCAGCACTCCACGCACCGGGCGAATGGAACCGTCGAGCCCAAGTTCGCCAATGAGAACCGTGTGGCGGAGACGACCTCGGGCCTCCATGTCATCGCTGGTTGCGATAAGGATGGCGCAGACGATGGCGAGGTCAAAGCTAGTGCCGTGCTTGCGGATATGCGCCGGCGACAGACTCACCACGACTTTTGTCTTCGGCCAGGGCAACTGCGAGTTAGCAACCGCCGTGCGCACGCGATGTTTGGCTTCTCCGACGGCGGCATCGCCGAGCCCACCGATATACATTCCCGGCAAGCCACGCCCAACATCGGCTTCCACCTGCACAATAGTTCCTTCAATGCCGCTGAGGCTGACTGCAAGAGCTGTACCGACAGTCATCTAGCAGTCCCACATGATTGCGTCGCTGATTGCGGGAATGTACGTAACTGCAACGACTGGAGGACCGGACGAAGGGCTGGACACTGTGACTTCTGCGCAGTCGATAACTACGGACTCTAACCAGTAGGTAGAACTCTCTGACAGCCACTGTCCCGCCGCCTTGCGCAAATGACGAAGCTTGGCTGCTGTGATGGACTCTCTGCCGTCCCCAAACTGACTACTTCGCGAGCTGCGCCGCGTTTTTACCTCCACAAAATGCAGCCTGCCGTCAACATCTTCAGCAATAAGATCGAGCTCATAGCGCCCCACCCGCTCATTCCGAGCAATAACTTCCCACCCCTGATCCTCCAACATCTCAGCAACGAAATCCTCCCCAAACGCGCCGAGCTGTCTTGTGGTTAGTTCTTCAAAGCTCTGTGTCATAGCCCCGGTCCCCCTGGTTCCCCGTTGAATTGTGCCTTGGCGGTTTACTGCCTAGACTTTTGCCGCCTTGGCGGTTCGGAAACACTCTTGCACAGCGGGCATGACAAAGGCCCTCCGATAAATGCTCAGAGGGCCCTAACTGTGGATAATTTTTCGACTGTGGATAACTGTTAGCAGCTAGCCATAACATGCGATGACAGGCGACGATAACCTACGGCAGTCGCAAGTCCGGCTTATCCAGTTCCTCGATATTGACATCCTTGAAAGTGATAACGCGCACGTAGCGGACAAACCGAGCCGGGCGATGGACATCCCACACCCACGCATCCGACATCCGCAGCTCGAAATAGACCTCGTTTTCGCTGTTGTGCGGAATCAGCTCCACAGCATTAGCAAGGTAGAACCTGCGCTCCGTCTCAACAACGTACGAAAACTGACTAACGACATCGCGGAACTCCTTGTACAGGGATAGTTC
Source organism: Corynebacterium sp. HMSC073B01 (assembly GCF_001838255.1). NCBI lineage: Bacteria > Bacillati > Actinomycetota > Actinomycetes > Mycobacteriales > Corynebacteriaceae > Corynebacterium > Corynebacterium sp. HMSC073B01. Next base: position 11,586 of record NZ_KV836177.1, read on the forward strand.
AACGTCGGCCTCGTAGTTTTCTAGATCTTCTGCGCTCACGACCGCGACGGCTCCTTCGAGTGTTTACATGTTGCTCTTTTTGTACATGTTGGTCTATTCGGGGTGCTCAAGATACTCCGCGTGTGCCAAGCGCACATTGCGGTATGACCACCGATGCTCCGGGGTTGCGCCATGGCGTGAAATCGCTTCCATATGCGATGACGTGCCGTAGCCCTTATGCCCCGCCAGACCATAGTCCGGATACTTCTCCGATAGGTCAACCATAATGCGGTCGCGGGTGACTTTGGCTAAGACACTCGCAGCAGCAATACATCGGCAAGCGGAATCACCACCAATCACGGGCAAATAGGGTGCCGTGAAGCCAGACACCTTGAGTGCGTCGGTAAGCACGTAGCCAGGACGCTGCCCCAACCCGGCTACCGCGCGGCGCATTCCAGTGACATTCGCGTCCTGGATGCCGAATTGGTCGATGTAGGACGCGGGAATCGTCGTCACGCAAAAAGAGGTGGCGAAGCGTTGGATGAGCGGAAAGAGCCGTTCACGTGCGGCCGGCGTGAGCTTTTTAGAATCGGTGAGCTTATCCAGCTCTGCGATAGGGCGTTCTGGAAGGCAGCAGGCGGCGATAACTATCGGGCCTGCACAGGCGCCGCGACCAGCCTCGTCGACCCCGGCTACAGGTCCAAAGCCGCGCTTTGCCAGCGCGACCTCTATCGTGCGCGACTGCTTCAGCCTCCGCAGTTTCGGCGCCGGCGGCGTGAGCAGACTGTGCTGACTAGTTGTGCTGGATGTCCGGATCATCGACGCCACCGATGCGGTTAAACGGCAGGATGATTGCCTGCACCTTGCCGACGACGTTATCCAGTGGCACAGTACCCTGCAGCTCGTCGCCCATGTGATAGCGAGAGTCCGCGGAGTTGGTGCGGTTATCACCCATGACCCACAGATGCCCCTCCGGCACTGTTACCGGCCCGAAGTACGGGCCACCACACTGCTCTGAGCCAAGATTATCCACCACCGGCTTGTCTGCTGGAGTTTTAATGAAATCCTGGTCTGTCATCTTGCCGTCAACCATGATGCCGGGATCTCCTGGGCGACACTGCACAGTCTGCCCACCCGTGGCAATCACACGCTTGACCAACGCATTTTCATCAGGGGCGACAAGGCCAATCCAGGAACCAACCGTCTGCAGCGAGTTTGCCACCGGGTTAGTAGAACGCTGTGACACGTAGTTACTATTCCAGGACTCCGGGCCATTAAAGACGACAACATCGCCGGGCTTGGGATCTGAGAACTGGTAGGAAACCTTATCCACCCAAATGCGGTCACCGGTGCACCCGACACATCCGTTGAGCGTCGGCTGCATCGACTCGGATGGAATCACGTAGACACGGCCGATAAAGGACTGCACACCAGCACTGATGAGCAGGGCAATCACGATAATGATTGGAATCTCGATGTACCACGGAGTGTGCTTTTCAGGCTCCTCGTCAAGTTTCCGGAAGCCTTTCAAGCCTTCAGTACGGTCTTCTTTTTGGCCGTCAGTCTGTTCGCGAGAATCGTCGTCGGTCATGGGAAAAGACTATACGCGATAGAAAAATCCCCACCGAGCTCAACACTCGATGGGGATTATTTTGCGCCAAAAGACTAGCGGCGCTCCTTGATGCGTGCAGCCTTACCGCGCAGGTTGCGCAGGTAGTACAGCTTCGCACGGCGAACGTCGCCCTTGAAGACAACGCGAATCTCGTCGATGTTCGGGGAGTGCACCGGGAAGGTACGCTCAACGCCGATACCGAAGGACATCTTGCGGACGGTGAAAGTCTCGCGGACGCCACCGCCCTGACGGCGGATAACGACGCCCTTGAAGACCTGAATACGCTCGGTCTTACCTTCAACGATCTTTACGTCGACCTCGACGGTGTCACCAGCGCGGAACTCCGGAACGTCGTCGCGCAGGTATGCTGCATCAACCTTGTCAAGAATGTTCATGGAAACTTATTCCTTTACTTTTTGCATAGACAGAGGACCCTGGCGGCGCTTTCCCACAGAGGGACGCTCGGCCGGTTCATGCCCGAAACAGGTAAAGCTGCCTATAAAGACAACCTGGAAATTATTACACACCCCCTGGTCAGAAACCAAACTCATCCATGTTCGGCGGGTCTTGTGGATCTTGTGGGGCCTGGGGGTCTTGCGGTTTAAGAGTATCGGCGTCTTCTCCCCTGCGCGCATCCTCGACCAGCTTCCGCGATTGCTCTATCAGCTCCTGGCGATACTCGTTGTACTCTGCCAACGCCTGCGCCATTCGCAGTCCCCGTTTGTCAAAGGTGTAGCGTCCGTGCCCGGCGAGCGGCCCATCTTCCAGGCTCACCGCCTTTTTGCCCGTGCTTGACGACGTCCACAGTTCCACCCCACCCCGATCACGTGCAACATTCCACAGACCAGCTGTTTTCATGTTGTGGTGCCGGCGGCAGAGGCAGTGGAGGTTCGGCGTTTCTGTTGCCCCGCCCTCCTCTGGGTGCTCTTTGTCGTACGGCTCAATATGGTCAATGTCGCAGAGCTCCGCGGGTACATCACACCCCGGAAAGCGACACGTTCCGTCCCGACCTTTAACGAAGGCTCTCTGACTTTCGGTTGGGGCGTAGCCCTCCGCGGTTTCGTCGGCAAGCATACGAATATGCGTGACCTTATCAATCCACGCCTGCGTAGCTAACTGCGAGATCCAGCCAACGCCGCCAAGCCAGGCGGTGCGGGGACGCTCCTCTGTGGCAGGACAGTATAGGTTGAGTACGATTTTTGCCTCGGCGGTGCCGCGGATGAGGTGTGTCAAAGCTTCGACTCGAGTGCAGCCAGCTGAGCTGGAGATGGACTCGAGGGTGGTTTTGAATTCGAGAGCGCGGGTCTTTTCCAGCTCCATAAAAACTTCCGCGAAGTTGTCGCTCTCTTCAAAACCGATACTCTCTCCTACTATTTCGCGTTCTCCTGCAGGAAGCAGCGGATCGACATCACCCGGAAGGTTTTTGGGGCGAAGCTGAGGTTCAATTTCTTCGATAACCCGTTGCAGGAATTTATGTAGGCTGCGAACTCCCCGGAGTGCCTCGCCATGCTTTCGGGGAATGACAAAGCGGGCAATTTCTTCTTCAACAGCTGCACGCACCTCTGGATCGTGGAGCGGCGCTGTCGCGCGAGCAATGGTGATCAGATGCGCAAAGGGCAAATGAGCTCGAGCTTTAATAAAGGCACCCAGCCGGGGCATACGCGCTAACTGAATGCCGACCTCTACATACTCGAGCGCCTTACCGCGGGAAATACCCAACTCGGGTGCGATTTCAGCAATGTATGCATCCACATCAATCTCAAGCGACTTCGGCGTGCAACCGCAAGCTATACCCAGTTCCAGGCGATTGCGTTGGATACCCGCCACCGCCAACTGGTTCGTGGATGACTCGTGGAAAAACTGCGGCGCTTCAGGCAGCAGAGCCGCTTGGTAAACATCGGACGGTTGTTTGGCCGGACTATCTTTTTCAGACATTGTTCCCCCAAAGCCCCAACCCCGCTCAGTGTCGATAACCAGTGAATACCACTAGCCCAACGCCAAGAAGAGAAGCTCAAGCACTTTGTTCTTGATGCCTCCATTTTAGCACACCCATTCGATTGCGCAACCCCTTTAATAAAACTTTTTCGCTTGTACATTCGAGTGAATTGTTGAGCGTGTTATCAAATGTCACGAGGTGCATCTTCTGGCGAAACTCCGCGCACACTAAGACGGCACGCTACAACCGCTCGCTACAACGTCACGCTGATACAGCACTCCAATAACGACCGCTGCCGACCGTTGCTACAAAGCCCCCCCCAACTGCTAGATTGTCTCCATGCAGCAGATTCCACGCTTTGACCCCTGGATTGTTCGAGGAACAATCATCGCCCCGTGCGTTCTGGCGATTGCACAGCTTCTGTGGGTAATTGCCATTTCCGACCGACTACCGGAGCAGTTAGCAACGCATTGGAGCGGTAGCGGCACTCCCAACGGTTTCATGCCGCCAATTCAAAGCACATTGATTATGGCCATCATCGTCATCGCATGTGCGCAGATCGGTTGGCTCGGTGCAAAGACCAGCACGCCGCTTGTCGTGCGCAAGCCAATTGCAATAACCAACCTCGCCCTCTGCGGCTTCTTAATCGGCATTGAATTCGCGATTATCATCCCGCAGATCGGCACGACGGACCCTACGACCGCCCGAATCGGCTGGATCTATGCAATAGCCGGCGTCATCATCGGCCTAGTAGCGGCCCTGCTCGTGACGCGCCGCCTCAAGGACTACTCCTCGCTTACCGACGCCACGGTCACCGAGCCGACATCGCCACAGTTGCCCCATCGAGAAGGAGCCCCGACTCCCATCGATGTCAGTGTGACCATCTCTAAGGGGGTCAAGGTCACCCTCGCAGTCTGGTGCGTGGTGTCTGTAGCGCTCGCAGTGTTCCTGCCAAGCCTCGGCATTGTTTTTCTGCTGTGCACGCCGCTATTCCTCATCGCATATGAAACCGGCATGACACTAGACACGGACCCGAAGACAGATTCCATTACCGTTTTTAACGGCTGTGGACCGCTGAAGATGAAACACCCCATTGAGCTTCGAACCATCAAATATGCGAAGCCGGCCACTTATAACTGGGCCGACGGTGGCGGTATTGGGCTTCGACTTGGCAATGATGGCCGCATCACCGTGGCGGCACGGTCAGGCGAGGCAGTCAAGATTGAGACCTCGGGGTCCGATTACACCATCGTCGTACCGGATGGAATGGCTGCGGCTGTCGCGGGTGAGATCAACAGCCGCATCGACGCTATGCGCCAATAGGCTATGCGCTAATAAATCAAGCGCTAACAGATCAGGAGCTAAAAGCCTGCCCTGCGCAGCGCGTCAGCCATGGAACCGCCGCCTCCACCGCGGTTGGCTCCACCGCGCTTCTTATTCTGGGAACCACGCTTTCGGCCGCCTCCACGGCCTTCTCCGCGACCGCCGTCACGCTTTGGCTTGGCATCCGAGGCGTCGTCGTCAAGCCTGAGCGATAGACCGATGCGGTTGCGTTCGACGTCAACGTCGAGAACCTTCACCTTGACCACCTCGCCCGAGCGGACGACCTCGTGCGGGTCGGAGACGAAACCGCGGGCCATGTTGGAGACGTGGACGAGGCCGTCCTGGTGGACTCCGACGTCGACGAAGGCGCCGAAGGCCGCGACGTTGGTGACGGTGCCCTCGAGAATCATGCCGGGCTGAAGATCGGAGACCTTCTCCACGCCTTCCTTGAAGGTGGCGGTGACGAACTCGGGACGCGGATCGCGGCCGGGCTTGTCCAGCTCGGTCAAGATGTCCTGGACGGTGGGCAGGCCGATACCTGCGGACTCGTCGACGAAGTCTGCAGCACGCACCTTGGACAGGACACGGGAGTTGCCGATGAGCTCCTGGACACTAACGCCGGTCGAAGCGGCGATGGCATCGACGACGCGGTAGGACTCCGGGTGCACGGCGGAGGCATCCAGCGGGTTGTTAGCGCCGTGGATGCGAAGGAAGCCGGCGCACTGCTCGAAGGCCTTCGGGCCAAGACGCGGAACCTTCAGCAGCTCCTTGCGGGAGGTGAAAGCGCCGTTTTCGTCTCGGTAAGCGACGATGTTGTCCGCAACAGTCGAGGACACGCCAGCAACGCGACCGAGCAGCGGCGCAGAGGCGGTGTTGACCTCCACGCCGACAGCGTTGACGGCATCCTCGACCACGGCATCGAGAGAGTGCTCGAGCTTGGTCTGGGAAACGTCGTGCTGGTACTGGCCGACACCGATGGACTTCGGATCGATTTTGACGAGCTCAGCAAGCGGGTCCTGCAGGCGGCGGGCAATCGATACGGCACCGCGGAGAGATACATCCATGTCCGGGAACTCAGCTGCTGCCAGGGACGATGCGGAGTAGACGGAAGCACCGGCCTCAGAAACCACCACAGGGGTCGGCTTCTTGCCACCGGCCTGAGCTATCAGGTCAGCGATTTCGCGGGCCAGGGTTTCGGTCTCGCGGGAAGCGGTGCCGTTGCCGATGGCCATGAGCTCCACGCGGTGCGTGGCGCAGAGAGTGGCCAGTTGCTCCTTGGCGCCGGACCAGTCATTGCGCGGCTGGTGCGGGTAGACGATGGCAGTGTCGAGCACCTTGCCAGTGGAGTCGACAACGGCGCACTTAACACCATTGCGGTATCCCGGGTCCAGGCCGAGAGTGGCGCGCTGGCCAGCCGGTGCGGCCAGCAGCAGGTCACGCAGGTTACGGGCGAAGACATCCACGGCTTCGGCCTCGGCGCGCTCCTTCAGTCGAGTGCGGGCATCGAGGGCAGCGGACACCTCCAACTTGGTGCGCCAACCGAAACGAACGGCCTGGTCAATCCACTTGGAGGTACCGCCGTCGGGAAGCTCAAAGGCCTCACGGATCATGTGCTCGTAGGTCTCATCCTCACCCGCATCGATGTTGAGCGTCAGGATGCCCTCGGCCTCACCGCGCAGCACGGCCAACACGCGGTGGCTAGGCATGGTGTCCAGAGGTTCGTTGTGCTCGAAGTAGTCACGGTACTTCGCACCCGCAGTCTCCTTGCCCTCCACCACGGCAGCGGCGGCGGAACCGGAGGACCACACCTGCTCACGGACAGAGCCAACCAAATCAGCATCGGTAGCGAAGCGATCGACCAAGATGGCACGGGCACCGGTCAGAGCGTCCTTCGCATCCTTACCAGCTGCCTCGCCGTACTTAGTGGCCAGAGTCTCGGGGTCCGCGGCTGGGTCGGCCAGCAGCTCCTCCACCAGCGGTTCGTACCCGGCCTCACGTGCAATATCGGCCTTGGTCTTGCGCTTCTTCTTGTACGGCAGGTAGAGATCCTCCAACCGCGCCTTAGTGTCGCAGGCGAGGATGGCGGCCTTCAGGTCGTCGTTAAGCTTTCCCTGCTCTTCGATAGCGGCGAGAATCGTTTGCTTGCGCTCTTCTAGTTCGCGCAGGTAGACGACGCGTTCCTCGATGAAACGCAGCTGTGTGTCATCGAGTCCGCCGGTTACTTCCTTGCGATAGCGGGAGATGAAAGGCACGGTGTTGCCTTCGTCGAGAAGCTTGATAGCGGCGGCGACGGCACTTTCGGCAACGTCCGCACCAGTGGCGGCGAGTTCTCGGGCAATTACTGATGAAATCACCCGGGCAACTTTACTATCGTGGAAGTACCAATTGGCGAACGCCCCACAGAAGGCTCGCAGTAAACACCGGAAAAGGAGCCCCATGAAGCAGAAACTCTGTGCCGAATACCTGCGCATCTCCGACGAGGAGGCAGCGCGGTTAGTTGAGGTCGCAGCACCTGCGGCAACCAGCGACGGCGGCACGGCGGGGCTTGTTAACGACGGCGCGGAGAAGATTATCCTGCAGCACTTCGTCGACGTTCCGGACGAAGACGCCCTGGACATCGACACGGACTGGGAGTCCCTGCTGCGCACGTTGACCGGCAATCCCATCGACGGCCAAGCACTCGGCGACCCGCTGGCGGAGGCCATCCTCGGCGCCGACCGCGTCTGCCGCAAGCCGCTGTCTGCAGTCATCCGCGCCGATCGCGTCGGCGACGTGCACCAGACGCTGGCAAGCATCGATCTTGCCGCCCGCATCACGGACAATGGTTCGCTTATCGACGAAGCCACTGCGACACAGCGGTACCGCGAACTCGTGGCCTTCTACGAGGAGACTAAGGCAGCGCGTAGCGCCGTGCTCGTGGCCATCTCCTAAGAACTAGCAGCGCAACTGCTAAGCCGATAACTCCGGCGATGAGGCCGCCGATAACATCGGTAAGCCAGTGCGCCCCGACCCACACGCGCGACAGTGCCACAGCGCCGATAAGCGCGATGATGGCCAGGTCGAGCAGCTTGCGGGCTGTGCGGCGCAATACGGGGATGGCAAGCTGCATCGCGGCCATACCGCTGGAAGTAACCGCTGCCACATGTGCAGAAGGAAACGCCGCGTCATGTAGGTTGACCAGCGAGAACTCCTCACCCGGTCGGTCGCGGTCCAAAAACCACTTCATGGCATAAGTCACCGCAATCGACGAACCGAATGACGCCGGCAGTAGCAACGCCCACGCACGGAAGCGGAACCACAGGAGTGCCGCAGCAACAAGCGTGACCGGCGCGATGTAAATCGGCCGGATAATCTCGCTCAAAGCCAGCATCAAACTATCGACGCGGCCATCCCGCGCCCCATGCAGGTCACTGACCCAGCCCGCAAACGACTGATCCACGCTCCCCGCCAGCTGCGTCTGAGTGAACCACGCCAGTGCACCTAGGACAGCTAACCAACCAATGACGTGCCGAGGTCGCGCAATTCGAACACGTGCCACTAGCAGTTCTCCTCGGTTACTTCCCCAATGACTCCTTGGATTATTTCCCGGTCACGGGCGCTGAGGTCGACGTCGGCAAGCAAATCGGGACGACGTTCGGCCGTGCGGATGAGTGACTGGTCGCGCCGCCAACGGTCCACCAGCGCGTGATTGCCGCTGAGGAGAACGTCCGGCACTGCCAGTCCACGCCACTCGCGCGGCTTGGTGTAGGACGGCCCTTCGAGCAGACCGTCAGAGAAAGAGTCCTCCTCGTGGCTTTTGCGATTGCCCAACACACCCGGGATCAACCGCACGACGGACTCCGCAATCACCAGCACCGCCACTTCCCCGCCGATCAGCACATAGTCCCCAATAGAGACCTCACGCACGCGGTAACGATTAGCGGCATCATCAATAACTCGCTGGTCGATGCCCTCGTAGCGCCCGCACGCGAACACAATGTGCTCCTCGTGTGAGAACTCCTGCGCCATCTGCTGCGTAAACGGCTCGCCCGCCGGGGTCGGGACGATCAGCAGGGGCTTCGCTGAATCTTCTTCGCTTAACGACGGCACTTCCGCTGCAGCATAGGAAGATTCCTCGGCCAAACCCAATTTCTGATCATGGCGGACATTGTCCAAATGTGGCACCGCGGACGTGAGCGACTGCTCCGCTTTCAGCGCCGCTACCTCGTCGAGGGCGGGACCCCAGACATCCGGCTTCATAACCATGCCGGGGCCACCGCCGTAGGGTGAGTCATCCACGGCCTGGTGTACACCTGGCGCCCAGTCGCGCAGGTTGTGTACGCCGACACTCAAAATGCCCTGCTCAATTGCCTTGCCCAGCAACGCATGACGCAGTGGCTCGAGGTACTCCGGGAAGATTGTGACTACATCGAGACGTAAGCTCACAGCTCCAACAGTCCTTCCGGCGGGGTGATGGTGACAGTAGAATTCTTAAGGTCAACTTCCGGAACGATTTCCTCTACCAGAGGGATGAGTACCTCCCGGGCCCCGTCGTCAAGCGTGACTTCAAGGAGACGATGAGCGGGCGCGCGGACGATAGAAGTGACCTCGCCTATATCGGTGCCGTTATGGACTACGCGCAGGCCTTCAAGTTCAAAGTCATAAAAGTCCTCGTCTTCGAAGACGGGCTCGGCATAAAACTTCATACCCCGATGACGCTCGGCCTCATTGCGGCCCGGAATCTCCTCGAAGCGAATCAGCAAACGCCCCTGGTGCGGGCGTGCCGTTTTCACAGTCAGCTGTTCCTCACGGCCGGCCTGTACACCCAACAGCGTGGTCCCGACTGCGAAACGCCCTTCCGGGTCATCCGTTGTCGCATCGACGACGACTTCCCCGCGCACACCGTGGGGCTTGATCACTCGGCCAATAAGCACCATGTCAGCTACCGACACGCGCACACTCCCTCTCTTATAAAGGCTCTGTAAAACACCCCGCGTAAAGCAAAAAGGCACCACCCAACACTTCGTCTTGAAGTATAAGGTAGCGCCCGGATTAGCTAAGCGGCGTACTCAGCGTCCTTATTACTCGGCGTCCTCGGAAGCCTCGGACTCAGCAGCCTCAGCCTCGGCAGCCTTTGCGGCCTCCTCAGCTTCCTTAGCAGCCTTCGCTGCTTCCTTGGCCTCGCGGCGCTTAGCGGTGATGGCCTCAGCGGACGGGCCGTTGTTGGCCTCTTCTAGAGCCTTGTTGAACAGCTCGAGCTTGGTCGGCTTCGGCTCAGCAACCTTCAGAGTGCCCTCTGCACCCTCGAGGCCCTTGAACTTCTGCCAGTCGCCGGTGACCTTCAGCAGAGCCAGAACCGGCTCGGTCGGCTGTGCACCGACACCCAGCCAGTACTGAACGCGCTCGGAGTCAATCTTGATGATCGACGGCTCTTCCTTCGGCTGGTAGATGCCCAGGTTCTCAATGACCGCACCGTTGCGACGGGTACGAGCATCAGCAACGACAACGCGGTACTGAGCGGTACGAATCTTACCCAGGCGCTGCAGCTTAATCTTGACTGCCATGAGGAGTTCCTCTTTCTTCTATGTCACTGGACAATACTTATGCATCCGAGCTCACGAGTAATTACTAACGAAGTGCTTCGGACCGGTTTTGCCCTTGGGATATTTACACTGCGCGTGACCACCGGGCGGCCGTGGCCGGATCCGATGAATTCGCAGTCGTGCCTCAGCTGAGGATTCTCATTGAGACAACTCGAGGTATGTTACCAGCAGTTTTTGGAAATTAACAAAACTGCGCACTCGAAACGCTGCATACCCACTAAGGCTGAACGTCGTTGACAGTGCGGTAACGTAACATTCTATGAAAACCACCGGCACCCAATATAGGTATGACTTGGACGGACTACGGGGCATTTCGATTGCCCTCGTAGTCCTTTTCCACGTTTACGTCGGCCGCGTTTCCGGTGGTGTGGACGTATTCCTCTTGCTCTCCGGGTTTTTCTTCTTCGGCGCGCAGTACCGCAATGCCATCAACCCCAGGCAGTCCATCAATCCATGGTGGAGTATCTGGCGCACGCTGCGTCGCCTAATCCCGACACTGGTGCTGGTCCTCTTCGCGACAACCCTGTTTGTCATTTACTTCATTCCATCGCTTCGCACCATCGACATTGCCCAGCAACTCCGCGCCAGCCTGCTCTACTACCAAAATTATGAACTGGCACTCCAGGGCTCGGACTACGCTGCCGCAGAGAGCGAAACTTCCCCACTGCAGCACCTGTGGTCAATGTCGGTACAGGGCCAGTTTTATCTCGGCTCCATTTTGCTCATCTCCCTACTCGCCTGGATGACGCGCTCACCCCAGATTGTCGGCGCGGTTACCTCACCGGTGGAGGCGAAGCGCACCGACGCTACCGGCGGTAAACTCCGCCGAATCCTCACCCCTTTGCTGGCAGTTATCACTCTCGGCTCGCTTGCCTATGCCTTCTATATGCACTCCGAAAACCAGGGCTGGAACTACTACTCCACTGTCAGCCGCCTCTGGGAGCTCTGCCTCGGCGCACTACTCGGACTGATTCTTGTCCGGGGCTCCATCCCCATGCCCAAGCCACTTCGAGTGCTGTTAGCCAGCATCGGCCTCGCACTGGTAGTCTCCACCGGTTTCATCTTCGACGGCGCCGCACAGTTCCCAGGCCCTTGGACCCTATGGCCCCTCGGTGGTGCTGCGCTGATTATTATCGCCGGCCCTGAGGCGGGCTGGATCTCCAAGTTCCTGGCCAGCCGCCCAATGCGCGAAGTAGGCCAGAGCGCCTACGCGCTCTACCTGTGGCACTGGCCTCTTCTCATCCTGGCCATAAACTACCTCAACCGCGATACTCCGGGGCTGAAGCTTGGCACCGCAGTGATCGTCGTTTCCTTTATTTTGGCCAAACTCACCAACAAGTATGTCGAGCTGCCGCTGGCTCAATCGACTCGCCGACCGACCCGGACTCAGCCCGTCGTCGGCGATGCAATCCACGCAATGAAGCATCGTCGCCCGGCTCGTCGTCTAGCGGTAGTCGGCACTGTTGTCGTCATTGCGTTGGTCGGCATGTCCAGCCTTGTCAACGTGCAACAGGTGCGCGTCGATCGCGCCTCCGCCACCAGCCTAGATCCAGAGGTCTATCCAGGTGCACTCGCGCTTACCGACGGGTACGAGGTCCCCAAGGCAGCCACAAAGCCGAATACCGATTTCATCACGGACCTTTGGCCGGAACCTGCCCTCGATGGCTGCCTTGCGACAGGCGGTGAGGACGTCGGATACTTCCCGCCGAATCGCCGTTGGCGCGATGAGACCCAGCCGTGTGTCTACGGTGATCCAGATGCTAGTGAATCGATTGTCATCGTCGGCGGCTCGCACATGGAACATTGGTTTGCCCCGATTGATGCCTACGGCAAAAACAACGGGTACCGAGTGGTGGTTCTTCTCCGACAAGGCTGTCCAGCGACCTTAGAACCGATCCACGGAGTCGGCGATATCTGCGTGGCCTGGACTTTCGAGGCTCTGCAGAAAATTGACGAGATTCAGCCAAAGATGGTTTTCACCACTTCAACCAGACCCTTGTTCCAGGCGGACCCACCGCAGCCGGGCGACTACACACCGGATGGTTACGTTTCGTTTTTCGCTGCTCTACAAGAACGCGGAATTGATTTCTTCGCCATCCGCGATAACCCATGGGCGCTACGGGAGGACTTGGACCAATTCTCCCCCAGCGTATGCGAAGAAGCGGAAGAAGACTGCACTATCCACCGCAAAACTGCCCTAAATGCAGAAAATCCCGCTGAGGAGATTCTTGCGAACTTCCCCAACGGGCACAGTCTAGATTTCTCCGATATCTTCTGCGGTCCGACCACCTGCCGTAAAGTTATTGGCAATATCTACGTCTACCGCGACAGCAATCACATCACCGATGAACTAGCGGCCACTTTCAGTCCTGAAATGGACCGCCAGATTCAGAAGGCTCTGCGGGACTAGCTACTTCTAGTCCCTGCTACTTCTTGCCCTGTCCGAAGTCGAGATTGTTGAGGTCAAAGTCCTCCATACCTTCTGGCAGCTGATTACCCATCTGCTTCTGCAGCTTCTGCAGTTCAGCCATGCTAGGCATACCCGGCATGCCCTGCATACCTGGCATTCCAGGCATACCGGGCATTGCCTTCGGCGGCGTTGGACCACGGTTAGCGCCCTTGCGCTTATTCTTGCCCTTGCCCTTTCGACCACGCTTGGCCTTGCGGTTCGATGGGCGACCACCGCCCATACCAAATCGGCCGGCCATCTGCGCCATCATCTTCCGCGCCTCATTGAAACGCTCGATGAGCTGGTTAACCTCTGAAACGGACACACCGGAACCGTTGGCGATACGACGACGTCGTGAAGCATTCAAAATCTTCGGATTCTCGCGCTCTTCCGGAGTCATACCGCGGATAATCGCCTCGATGCGGTCAAGCTGCTTTTCGTCGACCATTTCCGCGGCCTTGGACATTTCCGCGCCGCCGGGGAGCATCTTGAGGATGTTGCCGATTGGGCCCATCTTGCGGACCATCATCATCTGCTCGAGGAAGTCCTCGAGAGTCAGCTCGCCGGAACCAATCTTCTGGGCGGACTTGGCAGCCTGCTCATGATCGATTTCCTTGGAAGCGACCTCAACCAACGTCTTCAGGTCACCCATGCCCAGGATGCGGCTGGCCATACGGTCTGGGTGGAAGACGTCAAAGTCCTCCAACTTCTCGCCCGTGGAGGCGAACAGAATCGGCTTACCGGTGACCTCACGGATAGACAGTGCAGCGCCACCGCGCGCGTCGCCATCGAGCTTGGTCAGTACAACGCCGGTGAAGTCAACGCCGTCTCGGAAGGCCTTGGCGGTCTCTACCGCATCCTGACCAATCATGGAGTCGATGACAAACAGAACTTCATGCGGGTTGATGGCATCGCGAATGTCGCGAGCCTGCTTCATCAGAACCTCATCGATACCCAGGCGACCTGCGGTATCGATAATCACCACATCGTGGCGATGCTGGCGAGCATAAGCGAGGCCACGGAACGCGGCGTCAACTGGGTTGTCCTCGCTGGTGCCCATTTCATGGGTAGAATCGAGGCTGGTGCCCGGGAACGGTGCGAAGCACGGCACGCCTGCACGCTCAGCGACAATTTCCAGCTGCTGCACCGCACCTGGACGCTGCAGGTCACAGGCGACGAGGACCGGAGTGTGCCCCTGATCCGTGAGGTACCTGGCCAATTTACCGGCCAAGGTGGTCTTACCAGCGCCCTGCAGACCGGCCAGCATGATAACCGTTGGTGGCTGCTTCGACATATTCAGCCGTCGAGTCTCGCCACCGAGGATGTTAATCAGTTCCTCATTGACGACCTCAATAATCTGGTTTGCCGGGTTGACAGTCTGGCTGCCAATAATTTCGTTAGCGCGTTCCTTGATGCGCTTGATGAAGGTACGGACAACCTCGAGGGAGACATCGGCTTCCAGAAGAGCCAGCCGAATCTCGCGGGCGGTGGCGTTAATATCCGCCTCAGTCAGGCGGCCCTTCCCGCCCAGCCCCCGCAGGGCACCCGTCAAACGATCGGAAAGAGACTCAAACAAGTTTCCAGCTCCCCTTTTGCCTTGTTTTTTCTTAACTGTTCTACCGTACCCGCTGGATACTCCATTTGGCACATATCTACAGCTTCGCCTATCGACAACGATTGCAGCCCACCCACCCTAAATGCCCCGATTCGGGTGTAACCAATAGGAAGTAAAAAATAGCAATAGGATAAAGCTCTTTTATTCTCGCGGACGTTAAATTACTGTTCGTTATTTTAACGTGACAATTAAACGAGCCTCCAGATATGAATGCCCTACTGCGTAAAGAACGTTTATCCAACTCAGCTACCACCAGTTAGATAACAGACAAATGACGCCAGTGGCCAGCTTTTGCTAAGGGCACCCTTAGTAAGAACCTCCCCCGGAATGGTGTAAGCCAAATAGCAAACCGGCGGCATTGCAGCAGGTCAAAGCACGCCACTGCGCACCTGATGTTATTCCTATAACTACCTCCAATACCATTCATATATCAACCAGTTTATGGTTAATCATGAACCTAGTTAACCGCAGTTGGCCTGGTTTTATTTTCCGCCGTGCACGATGAGGGATGAACGGCGAAATCATATTCATTGGTCTCTGACCGTTTGACTCCTTGAGAGGTTTTCATGAAGAAGTTCACCACGGCTATCGCCGCCGCTGCCTTCTCCGCCAGCATGATTGCAAGCGCAGGCACCGCTACTGCACAGATTCCGGACTCAATGCCGACCGAGTGCCCCGCCGGCCAGCACTTTGAAAACGTCGGAGGCACCTTCCAGTGCGTCGCAGACCAGCCTGAGCAGGATTCCACTGACGGAATTCCGGCCCCAATGCCGGACAAGTGCCCAGACGGGCAGCACTTTGAGAACGTCGGCGGAACCTTCCAGTGCGTCGCGGACCAGGAAGCTCCTAAGCCCGAAACACCGGGCGACAATGAGTCCCAGCCGGGCGACCTGGGAAACCCAGGCATTTCTGATAAGCAGTGCCCGGAGGGCGAGCACTTCGACATGAGCAAGCCAGTCCCAGGCAACCCGAACGTCTTCGGTGTCTGCGTCAAGGACGAGGCGAAGCCGGACACTGACAAACCAGGCACGGACAAGCCGGACGCTGACAAGCCAGGCAAGGACGGCAAGGACGGTAAGCCGGGCAAGGACGGCAAGGATGTCAAGGTAAACGTTGACATCAAGATCTCTGCTGAGTGCAAGAACGAAAACAAGTGCACGAAGGAAGAGAAGAAGGCCAAGGAAAAGGCCGAGAAGAAGGCTTCCGAGTCCAAGAAGACGACCTCTTCCGAGAATGTAAAGAAGGTTTCGGACTCCAAGAAGTCTGAGCAGAATACCTCGGAGTCCAAGAAGGCTTCTTCGACTCAGAGCACTGGCCTGGCAGCCACCGGCGTTGACGCCACCACCCTGGGCGGAGCCGCTCTGGTTCTCCTTGTCGGCGGTGTCGCCGCTACCCGCATCGCCCGCAAGAACCGCTAAGAAGCTTGGGGTTCTACCCCGGTAACGAAACATAAAATGCTCCTGATGCCTATTTAGCATCGGGAGCATTTTTGTGCGCCATACCTCCGAAAAGTCATAGCTCCTATAGCCCGAAGCATAAAACCTCACAGGCACCGATTTTTTACCGAACCTCTACGCCCCATCCACCTTTCACCACCCGACACAATCAGGTACCACGCTTCGCTAGCGAAGACAGAAAAGCCCCCTACCGAGTCGACAGTGACTGGTTCTATAAACGCCCTACCCACAACGGGTGTACACACTCAGCGTTGTAAATATAAGTTCCCACTTCCCCTTACTGGGGTTTGGACAAGTCAACAATTTCTCTTTACCCCCCCTTCCCAAACCCATACCACCAAAGACTGTAATTAGTTATTAGAATCAAAAGTGTGAACAGTGTTCCCCCTTAAGTCCTTTGATTGCAGGGCTTTCCTATAGACATTGTGAGGTTTCCAAATGAAGAAGCTCTCTTCGACCATGGTGGCCGCTGCCGCTTCAGCCGGCATGCTCATCGGCGTTGGCGCCGCCACCGCACAGATTCCTGACCCCGCCCCGTCGGAATGCCCCGCCGGTCAACATTTTGAAAATGTTGGCGGTACTTTCCAGTGTGTAGATGACGCTGCAAATCCGGATCCAGGAGGTTCATCGAACGATGGCATTCCACCGGGCGTTGAGGACACCCAGACCTGTCCCGACGGTTCCCCGCGTGACATGAGTAAGATTGACCCGGCAACCGGGGCTTACGGTGCTTGTGGCACTTCAGATGATTCCGGCCCAACTCCGGAGCCTGATGAAGATGCCCCAGAAAATGACGGAATTCCGCCGGGAGTTGATGACACCGCAACGTGCCCCGACGGTTCCCCGCGTGATATGAGCAAGATCGACCCGGCAACCGGAGTCTACGGCTACTGTCCGACCTCCGATGACGAAACTCCGGGCGACGATGAGAACCCAGGCGATGACGCTCCGGGCGACGATGAAAACCCAGGTGACGAACAGCCCGGGGAGGACGAGAATCCTGGGGAGGAAAATCCAGGCGACAAGCCCGACACCCCTAAGAATGACGGTAAGCAAACCGGGACCAAGAACACTGGGCTAGCAGTCACTGGTGTTCAGGCGACTGCCCTCGGCGGTGCCGCTCTTGCACTCTTGGTCGGTGGCGTGGCAGCTACCCGCCTCGCACGCAAGAATTCTAAGGATTCCTAGCACAACTCTCCGCTAGATTCCTAGCACCTCAACATTAAAGGCCCCGGAGCCCCGCGTATCCTCTACAGAAATCTACGCGGTGGCTCCGAGGCCTTTATTTTTGCCGGGGGCAACGGGCGACGCTGTACTCACCAATCGATGGAAAATTCACTCATCGATGTTAGTTACTATTTGCGGCCGCCGAGCAGTGCGTCTACGAAGCTCTCCGGCTCAAACGGCGCCAGGTGGTCAGCACCTTCACCAAGGCCAACCAACTTCACCGGCACACCGAGCTCGTTTTGCACCTGGAATACAATGCCGCCCTTCGCGGTACCGTCCAGCTTGGTCAGGGCAACGCCGGTGATGTCTACTACATCCCGGAACGTACGAGCTTGCAGTAGACCATTTTGGCCAACCGTCGCGTCCAAAACCAGGATGACTTCGTCAACCTGAGCCTTCTTCTCCACCACGCGCTTAATCTTGTCCAGTTGGTCCATCAGACCGACCTTGGTGTGCAGGCGGCCGGCGGTGTCGATGAGCACCACATCAGCGCCGGACTCGATACCGTGAGCAACTGCCTCAAATGCAATAGAAGCAGGATCGGCGCCTTCAGCGCCGCGAACGGTCTCCGCGCCAACGCGTCGCCCCCAGGTCTCCAGCTGGTCGGCTGCAGCAGCACGGAAGGTATCCGCTGCGCCGAGAACAACACGGTGGCCACCGGCGACCAGTACACGAGCCAGCTTGCCCGTCGTCGTGGTCTTACCTGTGCCGTTGACACCGACTACCAGAATCACTGCGGGCTTGCCCTCGTGCGGAAGTGCGCGGATGGAGCGGTCCATCTCAGGCTTGCACTCCTCAATCAACACCTCACGCAGCAGGGCGCGCACTTGCTCTTCCGTGCTCACCTTCTGGCTGGCAATACGCTCGCGCAGCTTATCGACGACACGCTGCGTCGCAGCCGCACCGAGGTCAGCCATAACCAGGATGTCTTCAACCTCTTCCCACGCGTCCTCATCAAGGTCACCCGCGCCCAAGATGCCGAGCACAGACTGGCCAATTGCATTCTGCGACCGTGACAGACGACCGCGCAGGCGGCCCAGACGTCCCTCAGCCGGGTCGATGGAGTCAATCTGCTGTTCTGCTTCTGGCTCTGGCGTCGGCTCCGGCGCAGCTTCCGGCTCCGGCTCTGGCGTCGGTTCTGGTTCGGGAGTCGGCTCCGGCTCCAGCTCCGGTTCAGGAGCAGGAACTACCTCTACCTCAGGCTCTGCTTCGGGCTCTGGTTGTGGTTCCGGCTCGGGCTCTGATTCCTCTTCCCCGGCCGTTGGCAAATCGATTGGGATTTCCCGCATTACGCGGTCATAATCCCCCTCCATTTCGGTGGGGTTATCCGGAATAACCAGTCGACCTTCTGGTTTCAGCAGTGAACCGTCCGGCTGATCGGCAGGTATATCAGCCTGCTTTTCCTCTGGCTCCGGGGCCTGCTTTTCAATCGGCTTTTCCGCCGGTTTCGGCATCGGTTTTTCAACCGGCTGCTTCTCGCGGGTATCAGTCCCACCACCGGCCGGAGCGAAGTTAAAACCACTAGTGGCCTGGTAATTTCCAGACTTCTCCTGCTGGGTGAGTTCCTTAGTATCTTCCTTCGCAAAGGAAATGCGCTGGTTCTTCCTGCGGACATAGCCCACAACAAAGAGCAGCGCGATAATAACGACAATCGCGACGACAAGGAGTATCCACTGAGTTGGAGTCATAACTCTCATTATGCAGTATCAACGACTCTTCCTCACTTACTCCGCGCTTACTCCGCTCCTGTCGACGGAGTTGCGGATGCCGGTGACATTCGCTGCGAGATTACTCGAGTCACACCATCGCCCCGCATGGTCACGCCGTAGAGCACATTCGCAACGTCCATTGTTGGCTTCTGGTGCGTAATGACAATCAGCTGACTGGTCGCGCGGAGTTCCTCGAGCAGCGCAATAAGGCGACGCAGGTTAACGTCGTCAAGCGCGGCTTCAACCTCGTCGAGTACGTAAAAGGGACTCGGGCGCGCGCGGAAAATAGCGACGAGCATTGCCAGCGCCGTCAGCGACTTCTCGCCGCCGGAGAGCAACGACAGCCGCTTAACCTTTTTGCCCGGCGGGCGGGCTTCAACCTCGATACCTGTCGTGAGAAGGTTGTCCGGCTCAGTGAGAACCAGTCGTCCGTCGCCGCCCGGGAAAAGCGTTTGAAAGACCGCGGGGAATTCTGCCTCGACATCGTTCCACGCGTCTGTGAAGAGCTGCAGGATCGTGGCATCGACTTCCTCGACAACATCGGTGAGGTCCTGGCGGGCCTTGAGGACATCATCGAGCTGCGTGGATAGGAAAGAGTAGCGCTCCTCCATCGCCTTATACTCCTCCAGCGCCAACGGGTTGACGCGGCCGAGCACACGCAGATCCTTCTCCGCCTGTTTGAGCTGCTTCGTCACGGCTGCGCGGTCGAAGTTCTCATCAGGAGCAAAGTCCGCGAGCAGGTCATCGACAGACAGCCCCAACTGGTCGACGATGCGCTCTGCAGCCTCGGTCACGCGGACCTGCGCCTGCGCACGGGCGATGTCGCCCTGGTGCGCGGAATCCGTTAGCTGTGCCAGCTCACGTTGCGCCGTATTTGCCTCCGTCCGGGCCGCTGATAGTGCCTGCGACACTGTCTTCTTCTGCGCCTCGGCATCGTCGCGATCGGCCTCTGCCCGCGCCAACGACACGTTGACCTTCGCATGCAAATCCTCAGCCAGCTCCGCGACAACTTCTGCCAATTCGCGCTGGGCAACCTTCGCCATCTGCGCCTGCTCATGGCGGGCCTTCGCTACGCGCTCCGATGCAGCCTGGCGACGGAGCCGCTCGGCCTTGCCTCGTACACTCGACAGTCGCTCCTCTGCCGTACGCAGCGACAGACGCGCCTCTGTTTCCATGGCGCGCACAGCCGTCAGCGCCTCCGAGGCCCGATCACGTTCGCTTGTCGACGGTTCCCCCTCCTCGGGGTCACGGTCAACGCGTGCCAAGCGGTCTGCGACCTCCGCCAACTCCTTCTGGAGCTTCGTTACTCGGTCCGCGGCTTCGGCTCCGCGCTGCTCAGCACGTTCGGCATCATGCACCACGCCGGACAGCTGCGCTGTGGCCCGAGTTCGGGCATCCGTGAGGACCTTCATACGACTCTGATGTTCACGCAACGCAGCACGGGCGGCCGCCGCGTCCGTGCGGCGGTCCTCTTCTTCGGCCTGTGCACCGGAGAGCACACCACCGAGGTCACTCAAACGCACCTGTGCTTCTGCTAGTTCTTCGCGAGTCTTAGCAATGTCGGCGGCGATTTCCACACCTGATGCAGTGCCACCAGCACCGCCAGCTACCCAACCAGAGCCACGCAGCACACCATCGCGGTCAACAACGCGCAGTCGAGTATCCTGCGACACTAACTCACGGGCAACGTGCTCGTCGTCGCAGGCCACGACATCAACGAGCAGAGAGGTCAACGAACCCGAAAGCTCCGCCGGCACTGTCACATGATCGAGCAGCCAGGATGCCTGTGCGGGCAGAGTGATGTCCAAGCGCCAGGAGTCGGATGCATCCGCAGAATTGATAACAACGGCACTGCCCTTGCCCGTGGCCACCAGCTCGTCGATAAGCGAATCTCCACTGCCCTCGCTGACCAGTGCTTCGGCGGCCGCGCCGAGGGCGGCAGTGAGCGCTTTTTCCCAGCCAGCGTCGACATCGATGACTTCAGAGAGAACGCCGAGTTCGTGTTTTTCACGTAGCCACGCGGTGCCGTCGTTGGCAGCGGCGGTGCGGGCGGTCTCCAGAGCTTCGATGCGGGCGGACAGACCTGAGACGCTGCGTTCAAGGTCGCGCTCGTCAGCGCGGAGTTCTTTCAACCGTGTAGAGGCCAGCTCTGCTTCTCGGTTGGCCTGTTCATAAGCACTCTGCAGCTCGGGACCTTCGAATTCTGCCTCGGCTAGCTCCTGCGCGGCGTTTTCCACGGCTTCGGTGGCATCGGCACGGCGTTCGTCGGCCTCATTGGTTTGCTCGGCAAGGCGTGCAGCTTCGGCTTCGGCGGCTTCCAAGCGGGTGCGCAGAGATTCTTCTGCGGAAATGAGACGAACCACGCCTTCGCGACGGTCGGCGATTGCGCGAACGGCCGCGAGGTGCTCCGCTTCGGCTTCACGGAAAGTCTCCTCGGCGTCGAAGAGCGTTTCGCGAATTTCCTCCAGTTTCTCGCGGGCCTCTGCCTCAGCCTCAGCAAGCGTGGCTTCTTCGGTCGCGGCGTCGTCGGCCCGCTGCTCCAGGAAGTCCGGGTCTGGGCCTACCCACGGCGCGACGGAGTGGTCGGCCGCACGATCGGCGGCGATGCGGGCCGTCGCTTGAATACGCTCACCGAGTGCGGAGAGACGGAACCACAAATCTCGGGCAGCATCAGCTGCTGGAGTGATGTCTTCCAGTTCCGCTTCAAGCTCTGCAGTGCGCTCAGCGGCAATCTCGGCTCGCTCAGTGGCGGCCTCCACCTTTTCCTCAATGAGCTTGGCTTGACCAGCAATGTCATTGAGGCTGTCCTGCAAATCCACAAAATCCGCAGCGGCCAGGCGCAACTTGGCGTCGCGCAGGTCCGCCTGCACAGTCTGGGCGCGAGAGGCGGCCTCAGCCTGACGCTTCAGCGGTTTGAGCTGACGGGAAAGCTCACCTGTCAGATCCTGCAGACGGTCGAGGTTAGCCTGCATCGACTGGAGTTTGCGCTGCGCTTTCTCCTTGCGGCGGCGGTGCTTGAGCACACCCGCTGCTTCTTCGATAAACGCACGACGCTCCTCTGGCCGCGACTCCAGAATCTGCGAAAGCCGGCCCTGGCCGACGATGATGTGCATCTCGCGGCCAATACCGGTGTCGCTGAGGAGCTCTTGGACATCCATGAGGCGGACGCGAGAACCGTTGATTTCGTACTCACTTGCGCCGTCGCGGTACATGCGACGCGTGACAGAGACTTCCTTATATTGAATGGGAAGTGCCCCATCGGAATTGTCGATGGTAAGAGTAACCTCCGCGCGCCCCAAGGGCTTTCGCCCGGAGGTACCCGCAAAGATGACATCTTCCATTTTGCCGCCACGGAGGGTCTTGGCGGAATGCTCACCCATAACCCACGCGAGGGCATCGACGACATTCGACTTTCCGGATCCGTTCGGGCCGACAACTGCGCAGATGCCGGGCTCAAATTTCATCGTCGTCGCCGAAGCGAAGGATTTAAAGCCCTTCAGAGTCAGCGATTTCAAATACATGGGGCAATATCTTACCCGTAGTTACGGTTTGGAGCTGAATTACCCCAAGCACTCACTCATTTACACAGCCTTGTTTACACGGCGCCGTTTACACAGCCGCCTGCTTGGCCGACGTGTAGGCCGACTCACCGTGCTGAGCGACGTCAATACCAGAATGTTCCTGCTCGCCGTGGATACGCCAACCGACAGTTGCCTTCAGGACTCGGGCAATGATGTACGTCAGCACGCCTGAGAACACCGTCGCGATGACAGCAATAATGATCTGGATGGCAAACAATTTCAGGCCGTCGATGCCACCACCGGTAAGCAGTCCGCGATCATTAGCCAGCAGGCCAACACCAATCGTTCCCCACATAGCTGCAACCAGATGTAGACCAACCACATCCAGGGAGTCATCGAAGTTGAACTTGTACTTTAAGCCAACGCCCCAGCAAGCCAGCGCACCGCCGATATAGCCCAGAATGATTGACGTCACTGGGTTCATATCTCCTGCGGCCGGAGTAATAGTCACAAGCCCTGCGATGACACCCGAAGCGGCGCCCAGCGAGGTGGGATGTCCATCACGAATACGCTCGAGTGAAATCCAGCCGAGCATCCCCACGCACGCTGCCACCGTCGTATTCAGCCATGCCAGACCAGCGACACCGTCGGCAGCAAATGCCGAACCGCCGTTGAAGCCAAACCAGCCGAACCACAGCAGTGCAGCACCGAGCATGACGAGTGGCAGGTTGTGCGGGCGATGCTGGCTGCCATCGATAGACTTGCGCTTGCCGACGATAATCGCCAGCACCAAAGCGGCGGTACCAGCAGCAATGTGCACAACCGTACCGCCAGCGAAGTCAATTGGAGCGATCAATGCTTCACCGTCAGCGGTCCCAAACAGCTTTGCCGAAAGGCTCTCTGCAGAGTGGCTCAGCAGACCACCGCCCCAGACCATGAAGGCCATTGGGAAGTACACCAGCGTTGTCCAGAAACCGACGAAAATCAACCAGGTGGAGAACTTCACGCGTTCGGCCAGCGCCCCAGAGATCAGCGCTACAGAAATCGAGCAGAACGTGAGCTGGAACCCAATGTCGATGATGTTTGGGTAACCGTTCGCACTCGCAATGTAGTTGCCGTCGCCATCCGTGATTGAGTTACGCAGACCGAAGAACTCGAATGGGTTGGCAAAAACACCACCGATCGACTGCGATCCGTAGGACATCGACCAGCCCCACAGCACGTAAATGGCACCGACAACGCCGACAGCACCAAAGCTCATCATCATCATGTTGAGCACCGACTTCTGTCGCGACATGCCGCCATAGAACAGCGCGAGCGCCGGTGTCATCAGCAAAACCAACGAAGCCGAAATCAGCATCCACGCTGAGTTTCCAGACTGTGCAATTACTTCTTCAGGCGTCATATGTGCCTCCCCTGTCTGTCAGTAGGTAGTTATTAACTTAAATCACTTTTCCTCCGTATTTGCGTATTCTTTTTCTCACTTGCGTAGTTTTTCAGCGCTCTAAGACCTCTTCAGCGTCCCAATCGACTACCTCAAGACACGAAAAAATCCCCCGCTAACTGCGTAAAAACAATGACGCAGAGCGAGGGATAGAACGTTTTCGAATTTTTCGGATTCCTACACCGACATGGGGGGGGGAGGAAGGCAGTTGGCACCCCTTAACGACGGTCAAACGTGCTCAATGCACCCTTCGGTTCCTGCCATAACGGCACCACTGCCGTCACATCGCCCGGAGTATTCGGCCCCTCAAGCCAAGCGAGCAAACTCTCACAGTCTGCCCGTTGCCCTTCAGCAACAACTAACACCCGACCATCCGGGTAGTTCTGGGCATAACCGACCAACCCCAACTCCAGTGCCGTCGCGCGGGTGTACCAGCGAAAACCGACACCTTGAACGCGTCCGTGTACCCATGCGGTGAGGCGGACGTCGTTAAGCGGCATCGGACTCACGCACCGTCATCGGGTCGGAACCATCCCAGCACTCGATCTTGTCGTGACCGCGGAGGTTAGGCAGATCATCGCGGTGGAATACTGGATTAAGTCCCTTGGCCTTCTGCTCGGAATAGTTCTTCAACAGGGCGACTGCGACACCGCCTAGCGGCAGAATCGCGATGATATTGATGGTGGCCATGAGTGCGGAGAACGTATCTGCAAGCGACCAGACTAGCGGCACGGAACCGACAGCTCCGCCAATCACGCACAGGATAACCAGGACGCGCACGGTGTTCAAGACAGCCTTGCTCTTTGACAGGAACGGGATATTCGCCTCGGCGTAGTAGTAGTTACCCACCAGCGAGGAGAACGCGAGGAAGAAGATGATAACCGTGACCGCGTGGATGGCCCACGTACCCACCTGCGCCGACAGCGCAGCCTGAGTCAACGCGGTGCCCTCCGCATCGCCGCCGAAGGTCGGATCGGACAACAGGATGATAACTGCGGTGATGGTACAGACGACCCAGGTGTCGAAGTAGACACCCATCGTCTGGATTAGGCCCTGTTTGACCGGGTGCGACACCGACGCCGTAGCCGCCGCATTTGGTGTGGAACCCATACCGGCCTCGTTGGAGAACAGACCACGGCGAATACCCTGCATCATGGCAGTACCGACAGCGGCACCAGCGATCTCACGGATACCGAAGGCGTGCTCAAAAATCAGCTTGATCATGCCCGGCACCTCGGTGATGTTGAGAGCCAAGACAATCAGGCCGAGGATAATGTAAGCCACGGCCATAATCGGCACGATGATCTGTGTCACCGCCGAAATACGCTGCACACCACCGAAGATGATGACGCCGGCCAAGATTGCCAGCACAATGCCGACGCAGAATTTAAAGATCGGCGTTTCCTGACCAGTCGACTCAGCCACAGCCGCCGTGATTGAGTTGGACTGCACCGCATTGAACACAAAACCGTAGGTCACCGTGATCGCGATGACGAACAGCGACGCCATCCAGCGCCAGTTCTCTCCCAGCCCCTTGGTGATGTAGTACGCGGGCCCTCCTCGGTAAGAGTCCTTATCCCGCACCTTGTACAGCTGCGCCAGCGTTGACTCCACGAAGCTGGTAGCACCGCCAATCGCAGCGAGTAGCCACATCCAAAACACGGCACCTGGCCCACCCGTAGTGATTGCCACCGCCACACCTGCGACGTTACCGGTACCGACACGCGAGGCAGCAGAGATTGTGAAGGCCTTAAAGGCCGAGATGCCCTTGACCCCCTCGGAGATGTCAGACGGCTTTTCGGTAATTGCCTTGAACATCTCCGGGATGTAACGGAGCTGCACCACAATGGTCCGCCAACAGAAGTACAGGCCTGCACCGCTGAGTAGCAGAATCATGAACAGCCAGTACTTGTCATTCCAGGCGTTGACCCAATCGGTCGCTTGTTCCATGAAGCTCATAAGGAAATTCTAGCGCTGACAGGTGGGACACAGATAACTCGATCTATTCCCAAATGGCAGACGTACAATTGCGCGCCCACACCTCGAGCACGGCTCCCCCGCTTGGCCATAGGCGTTCAAGCTCCGCTCGAAATAGCCACTTTCGCCGTTGACATGTACATATAGTGCGTCAAAGCTCGTGCCGCCGGCCGCTAGCGCCCGCTGAAGTACCGCTTGGCCCTTCCGCAGAAGTTTCGCTAATCGACGGACCGAAAGGTCGCACGCCGGCACGCGACCATCAACCTTCGCCGCCCAAAGCATTTCGTCGGCATAAATGTTGCCGATGCCGGACACGATGTTCTGATTGAGCAATACGGCCTTGATTGGCGAACGCGACTTCATCATGCGGTGTGCAAGTGCAACCACATCGACAGTTGGCTCCAATAGATCGGGCGCGATCTTGGCTGCGGGTTCCGGAACAAAGCGACCGTGGTATTCGACCATTTCACAGGCCCAGACCCAACCAAAGGTGCGCTGATCGTTGAAGTTGATAAGGTGCCGAGCGCCGTCCGGCAGGGCTATGTCAAATGCGGCCCTGGTGTGGCGTCCGGGCAGCGTATCGGGCGTGTACGGAGCTTCCACACGCAATTGGCCGCTCATACCCAGGTGGATGGCAATTGCGGAGTCGTCGTCAAGCGTGAGCCACATGAACTTGCCGCGGCGATCCGTAGCGATAACCGTACGCCCGCGCGTACGACCGATAAACTCTGCGGCACCACCGGGTTGGCGCCGCACGGCACGAGCGTTGTAGACGAAAGTGTCCTCGATGCGGCCACCGACGACGTAAGCGTCGAGACCGCGGCGTACGGACTCGACTTCAGGAAGCTCGGGCATTATGCCAGTGCAGTATGCGCCTGATGCGCGGCGTGCATCTCGGCTTCCTTCTTCGTGGCGCCGGTACCGCTGCCCTTAACCACGCCGTCAACCAGCACGTCAACGTAGAAGGTTAGGTCATGGTCGGGGCCGGTGGTGCGCACAGTGTACTCAGCAGCCGGTAGTTGCTTGGCTGCCAGGCGCTCCTGCAACAGCGTCTTCCAGTCACGACCGCGAGACTCCGTCGGGGCATCGTCAATCATCTGGTTAAACAGTCGAAGAACGGTCTCGCGGGCAACCTCAAAGCCATGCTGCAGGTAAATGGCACCCAGCAGCGCCTCGGTGGTGTCAGCGAGAATTGAGTGCTTATCCGCACCACCGGTGGCCTTCTCACCGCGACCGAGGAGAATGTGCTCCCCCAATCCGATACTGCGGGCCAGGTCAGCCAGCGCGTACATGTTCACTACACCTGCGCGCATCTTGGAAATATCCTGCTCAGCGCGGTCCGGGAAGCGACGGTAGAGTTCTTCAGCAACGCACATGCCCAGCACGGCGTCGCCCAGGAACTCTAGACGCTCGTTATTGGTCAGCATGCCATTTTCATTTGCGAAACTGCGGTGGGTCAGAGCGAGCTTCAGGGACTCCTCTGGTAGTTCAACACCGAGTTTTTCCAGCAGCGGGGCGTGATCGACGGCCTCAAAGGCCGCCTTTCTAGCCGCTTCACCGGTTAGCCGACGCTTGCGGCTCATCCGTTATATCTCCTTTAAAGTCTTCGTCTAAGTCGTCGTCGATTACTTATCGTCCCCGAGCGAGCCAAACTTTTCCGCCAGGCCAGCCCAACGCGGATCAATACGCTCCTCTTCACCCGAGATGCCGTCTGGTTCCGGCACTTCCGAGTCCGACTCAGCACAGCTGGAATCGAAATCCAGACAGGTCGGATTGAAAGGCAGATTCAAGCCCGCCTCATCGATGACGGCTTGAGTGAAATCCACCGTATTGTCGACGATCTGACCAACTTCGTCCTCAAGGTCTTCTTCCTCGGCACCGTCGCCTGTGATGAAGTCCTCGTTGTTGGAAAAGACAGCCGAAATATGGAAGCTGAGCTCCGGATTCAGCGGGGCTAGGCAGCGCACGCACTCACCGGTAGCCTTGGCAGTCACAGTCGCGTCAACCATGACACCACTGCCGAGGTTCGTGACAATGCCGTCAACGACAACCTCCTCGCCAGCGGCGATGCCAATCATCTCGACACCAACGCGGACGGGGCTATCGCCTACCTTGCGGAACTGCTCGGGCATGCCGCCCTGCAGACATGTCGAAACGTCCAGAACAAATGGGGATGAGTCAGTCATGATAGACCTCAGTCTACCCCGAAGATGCGCTAACGCTCGTACCGGCGGCGTTCCTGCCCCTCGGAGAAGGAAGACGGCGCGCTCTGTGCCCCTGCACCACCGCCGACGGCACCGGCCCCCGAACGCAGTACCGAGCGATTGCGACCGACATTACGCAGGGTCTCCTGGAGAGTCTGTTCAAACTCGGCGAGCTTGGAATCAACGTAGCGGTCACACTCTTCACGGAGGCGAGAGGAATCCGCGTGTGCGTCGGAAAGCAGACGATTCGCCTCGTCGTTGGCTTCGCGGACGACCGTTGACTCAGCGACCAGGCGAGCCTGCTCCTCGCGGCCTTCCGCAACGGAACGCTCGTAGGATTCGTTACCAGCGTGAATCAGGCGATCGGACTCGGCAGAAGCACGATCCACAATGCTGTCGTACTCGTGCTGAGCATCCTCGCGGAGGCGACGGGCGTCGTCCTCAGCGGCCGCGACGGTGCCAGCTGCGTGGGCATTGGCATCCTCGACGGTGTGGTTAGCGCGGGCCTCGGCCTCGTCGACAATGCGATGGGCTTCTTCATCCGCAGTCGAAATGGTGTTGTTCGCCCGGGCTTCAGCATCGTTGATAATCTCATCCCGCTGGTCCAAGACATCCTGCGCGTCATCGAGCTCAGCCGGGAAAGCATCCCTCAGCTCATCGAGCAACTCGAGAACACGCTGACGCGGAACCATACAATTGGCCGACAGTGGCACGCCGTGTGCCTCTTCTAGGATCTGGACCAGTTCATCAAGAGATTCGAAGACGCGAAACATGACTTACATGCTACTTCAGTCGGCGCTGCAGGGCGTGCAAGACAGGCTCAGGAACTAGCCCTTCCACCGAACCGCCGTAGCGAACAACTTCCTTCATCAGTGTCGACGACACATGACCGTACTTCGGATCAGCTTCCACAAAGAGAGTCTCAATGCCCGTCATGCGCCGATTCATCTGCGCCATGGGCGCCTCGTACTCGTAGTCCGCCGCCGAGCGCAGACCCTTGACCAGGCAGGTGATACCCTGCGCGGAGGTGTAGTCAACCAACAGCTTCGACCAGGAGTCCACCTGCACATTGTCCAAGTGCTGCGTGCACTGCCGAATGAGGTCCATGCGCTCTTCGACGTTGAACATGCCCTGCTTATTCGGGTTGTGGGTAACCAGCACGGTCACCTGATCGAATTGGCGCGCGGCACGCTCAATCACATCGAGGTGACCAGAGGTCATGGGATCGTAGGAACCGGGGCAGCATGCGTGAGTCATAGAGGTCAAACCACCTTTGGCCGTCGTAAAGCGTAAAGAAGAACGTTAAGCGTTGTAGATAGCGGTGTCGAAGCGCGCCAAACCGTGAATGCGACGCTTCAGCTTCTGCTGGAGCTGTTCGTAGCCCTCGGGCCACTGCGTCTCCTCGTCATCGCGGTGACGCTCCACAGTCACGACCGCGCCCGGCGCGAGGAAACTGCGCAGCGCCTCCAGCATCTCTGTAACGGCCTCCCCCGCCAGCTCATAGGGCGGATCCGCAATAACGCGGTCAAAAGGCTCGCCCGGCGCGCCCGCAAGGTACGACGACACTTTCATCGGAGACACGGCCACATCAGGATGCCCCACGGTGCGAATGTTCTTTTCAATAGCGGCAATGGCGTTCGGATCGTTTTCCACCAACACGACGGAACGCGCGCCACGGGAAGCCGCTTCCAAACCGAGCGCACCTGAGCCCGCGAACAAGTCGAGAACGCGAGTTCCCTCTAACCCAAAGCGTGTGGACCAGGATGAAAAGATGGCTTCTTTCGCGCGGTCACTGGTTGGCC
The DNA here is from genome assembly GCF_001838255.1 of Corynebacterium sp. HMSC073B01. Taxonomy (NCBI): domain Bacteria; kingdom Bacillati; phylum Actinomycetota; class Actinomycetes; order Mycobacteriales; family Corynebacteriaceae; genus Corynebacterium; species Corynebacterium sp. HMSC073B01. Next base: position 41,423 of record NZ_KV836177.1, read on the forward strand.
GAGTGGTCTCTCCCTTGGGTGCGACTAGTCTGCGACCGCGCGCCTCACCTGCAATAATGCGGGTCATCTACTTCCCTTCGTGCGATGTGTTCTCGTTGCCGTTGTTCTGTGCCATCGTGCTGTGAGTTGCTGGCGTGATTCGTGCCAGCAGCTGACCACCTTCGACATCCACAAATTGATCTGCCGCCACCTCCGCGACCGTACCCGGGCAGGGCGCTAAAACCGGCGCTTCTAGCTTGACGGCCTCCACGACCGCAATAACCTGACCGGTCGTCACCGAGTCTTTCTCGGCGACCTCCCAGCGGACTACTCCTGCAAAAGGTGCACAGACATCTACCATGCCCAACAGTCTACTTTGGTCTTACTAGGAGCGGTCCAAGTAGTTCGACTGCTCTTCATCGATATCGGAGATAAGCTCTCCCACAAGCCTCTCATCAACATCGAGAAGAGCCATGGCATCATGTCGGGTGCGCTCGATGATTTCGCCGTCGGTGGTGAGGTCCACCAGGCCGAGGCCGGTTGCCAGTCCCGATTGGTCATCGCCGAGCAGATCGCCGAAACTACGCGTGGCCAGGTCCAGCTCCGCCAGTTGAATGCCGTCGGTGGTGGCGGCAATGCGGTCCAGCCGGGTGCGCTCCGGTGTCTGCGAATGCGTGTGTGTACATAGGAAGCACAGGCCACCACGGTCACCACGGCCGACACGACCGCGCAGCTGGTGAATCTGCGAGATACCGTAGCTCTCGGCGCGGCGAATCATCATGATCGTGGCCTCTGGTACATCCACGCCGACTTCGATAACTGTGGTGGACACCAGCACATCCAGCTGTCCTGTGGCAAAGGCCTGCATCACGCGGTCTTTGTCCTCCGGTGCCATATTGCCGTGCAACTGACTGATACGTACACCGGGCAGTTTTTTCCTCGCTCGGTCGAACACCGCCTCCACGGACTCGTCGAGGAACTGTTCCTCATCGCGGGTAATGCGGGGACAGACAATGAAGGCGCGGTTGCCCTTGGCCACTTCTTCCCCAATGCGCTCCCAGGTTCGTGCCTCCCAGCGGGGTTTCTCCAGCGTCGGTACGACAAAGGATTGGATTTCCTGACGTCCCCGTGGCAATTCCGTCAACTGCGAAACTGCGAGGTCGCCAAAAATGGTCATCGCTACCGTGCGCGGAATCGGGGTTGCCGACATCACCAACAGATGCGGTGTCATTCCACCCCGTCCCCTGCTTCGCAGCTGATCGCGCTGGCGCACACCAAAGCGGTGCTGCTCATCGACGACCACCAGCCCGAGATCGAAGAACTCCACGCCCTCACTGAGCAGGGCATGCGTGCCGACGACAATGTCAGCCTCCCCGTTGACTGCCTCCAACAGGGTTGCCCGGCGCTCCTTCGTCGACATCGATCCCGTCAACAGTCGTACAGTCACTGCTACTCCGGCTTGCTCCAGCATCGCTGTCAGCGATCGGTAGTGCTGTTGGGCCAGGACTTCCGTCGGCGCCAGCATCGCGCACTGCCTGCTGGAATCGACTGCTTGCAGCATTCCCAGTAGGGCCACCACGGTCTTACCCGAGCCGACTTCACCTGCTAGCAGGCGGTTCATCGGGTTAGACCTCGCTATATCCTGCGCGATATCGGCTGCGACCGCGACCTGACCGTCGGTAAGCGAAAACGGCAACCCCCGGCGTAGCTCGTCGCGAAGTCCCCCGGCGACTTCCATGCAGGCCGGAGAGGTGAGGCTCGCTTGAGTGCGTTTGCGTGCACCAACGGCGAGTTGGAGCTCAAGCGCTTCGTCGTACTTCAGCCGGGTGAGCGCAATGTCGGGGCCCGCGATGGAGGGAAAGTGTGCGCCACGCAGTGCGGAGTCGAAATCGGTAAGTCCCTCCGGTGTGGCGGGCAACGGGTCTGGCTGCAGCGGTAACCATTCGAGGATGCGCTGCATGAACAGAGCCAGGTGAATACCCGCTACTCCTTTGCGGCCACGGTAAATGGGCAGGTAAGGGCGAGTGAGAAGCCGCTGCATCTCCGCAATCCCCTTGGCCGTTTTCGTCAGTGTGGCCAGCTTGCCAGTGGCTGCGCCTACCGAACCATCGGCTTTGAGCACCATGCAGTCAACATTTTTCAGCTGCAGCTCATTGCGGAACTCGCTGAGCGTGCCAACAATGAGCAGACGCACACCCGGGTGCAGCATATTGCGCAGCCACTCGGCACCGAAAATCGCGGCCGGAAGAATGCGCACGCCGTCACTGACATAGATTTTCAGTGGCTTGCGTCGGTCGGCGAAGGCAGGCGCTGGCGAAATACTGTGCACCTCCACGACTGTGGTGATGGTGTCGCCAATGTCGGAAAATGACACATCTAAGCTCTTACCCTGCGCCACGTAGCGTTTTGGGAAATTCGTCAGTGCATCCGAAACGGTCTCCATACCGAAGGCTGTGTGGAGTTTCTTCGCAATCTTTGGCCCCACCACAATATTCAGGGGCGTGCGCGCGTAATCCGAGCCGAGCCATCCGAGCATCGTGCTACTCGATTCCTATCTGCACCGGCTCATCGATGCCAGTTGCATCATAGGCTACGACCTCCACAGGCTTGTCCAGCCGCGCCCGCACTTGCTCTATGTCCACGTCCTCAGCTCCGCGCCCGAGCAGCAGAGTCACTAGTTCCCCGCCGCCAGCCAACAGGTCTGAGACGGTCTCTGTGAGCGCGTCAGTCAAAGGCTTATCGACGTCCGCAGCGATTACAGCCGTTCGCGTGCCATTGGCAGCCTCGCCCATCGCGTACGCAGCAACCGCCAGCGGCAGCTCAGCCGAATGCACGGCCAAGGCCGCGAGGCCAGCCGGAATGGAGTCTGTAGAAACTACCGCGAGTGTCGGATTAGCCGCGGCAGCAGCGAATTCGATATCCGCCAATTCCTGGTCGCTGACTAGACCATTTGGCAGCAGAATTACCTCATCCGCACCCCGCATGGCAGTCAGTGCCTTGGTGACCACATTGTCAGCGAACTCCTGGTCGGCGATGGCTGCGCGATTTGTTGGAGTGGATGTGGGAGTCGGAGCGGAGGTCGGGCTGATAGCAATCGCTCCAGAGGAAGTGATGAGATCTTTCAGCGGACCGTCCGGCACTACCGCAATGAGGATGCGAGTGGACTCAGGTGTTGTCTCCGGTTCATCGAGCACCTCGATGCGGATGCCCTCCGGACGACCGAAGTCAAGTGCCGCCTCGATAACTGCGCCCGGCTCCACTGTGTGGATATGCACCATGTACTGTGCGGTCTCCGCATTACCAGCGTCACCTGCGATGATGAGCGAGTTTCCCAGCGGGTTTAACCGCTCTCGCAGTGTCTCCACCGCCTGGGTATCCGCCAAGGAAATCAGGTACATGACCTCCATCTCAACGGTGGCTAGGTGTGGCGCGTCGACATGCAAATCGACCGGCGCGGCTGCGCGGCCGCTGACTTCGTCGGCAAGCGCGTCGAGCAGAATGACTAACCCCGCGCCGCCGGCGTCGACCACACCCGCCTGCTGCAGTGCCGGGAGCTGGCTGGGGGTTTTCGCCAGCGCATCGCGAGCGGCATCCGCGATCGTGTCGGCGAGCTCCTCAATCGAGTCGCCCTCAAATTCCTCCGCGGCAATCGCGACGTGACGCAGGACTGTCAGAATCGTGCCCTCCACCGGATTGGCAATCGCCTGAGAGACATGTTGCACAGCTAACTTTAGCGAGTGCTGCACCGACTCAACGCCAATGCCACTACCGGAAGCTGCCTCAGCCACCGCGCGAAAAACCTGCGAGAGCACAGTACCCGAATTACCGCGGGCCCCACGCACCGCACCGGCAGCCAGAGCCGCGGTGACTGCGCGAACATCGGAAGCGTCTGCCTTTTGCGCTTCCTCATACGCCGAACTCAACGTCGCGAGCATATTCGACCCGGTATCGGAATCCGGTACTGGGAAGACATTGAGACTGTTGATCTCATCGCGGCGGGATTGAAGCGCATCAATACCCCGGGCAACCCAGCCGACAATCGCGGCAGAACCAATCTGCGAAGACATGAATTCCTATTCTAGCGTCCAGTCGATAGGGGTAGCTCCCTGACGAATCAGCGACTCATTGGCCCGGCTGAACGGGCGCGACCCGAAGAACCCACGGGATGCCGACAGCGGTGACGGGTGCGGCGAACAGATGCAGTCCACGCCCGGGAGCCAACGCTGCAAACTCTGCGCATCGCGTCCCCACAGAATTGCCACGAGAGGCTTGTCCCGAGCGACCAATGCTTTGATGGCATGCTCCGTGATTGCCTCCCAGCCCTTACCGCGGTGCGAGGCAGCAGCACCCGGGCGCACGGTCAGCACACGGTTGAACAGAGCTACGCCCTGCCTACTCCACGGAGTGAGGTCACCGTTGGAGGGAGTCGGGAGCCCCAGGTCGGAGGAGTACTCCTTAAAAATATTCGCCAACGACCGCGGCACCGGCTTCACATCCGGTTGGACCGAGAAGCTGAGCCCCATCGCGTGCCCCGGGGTCGGATACGGGTCCTGGCCGATGATGAGCACCTTGACCTCATCGAATGGGTAAGTGAAGGCGCGCAGCACATCGGTGCCCGCGGGCAGGTAGCCGTAGCCGGCCGCGTTTTCCTCGCGCAGGAACTGCCCCATCCGGTGGATATCATCGGCCACTGGCTCCAGCGCTTTCTGCCACCCTTCTTCGACCGGCAACGGATCCATGTCATGCAGCCTTTCTTCTCAAAACCTCGTCGAACTCTTAAAAGGAAACCCAACCGGCATCGCGGGCAGGGGGTTTGCCGTCGATAAGCACCGAATCGAACTTTTCCTTCGACACCGTGCCGATAGCGCGGAATCCCGTCGGAGGCTCCCCCGGTGTCGAACCAATCAGTGTGTGGTCCTCCCCGCCGGTGAGCACCCACTCCCATGGATCGACGGCGAGGTATTCGCCAGCGGCAATCTGCAACTCATCGGGCGCAATCGCACTGCTGTCAACTTCCAAAGTAACCCTGGAGGCCTGCGCAATAGCGCGGAGATCCACCACCAGTCCATCGGAATTGTCCGTCAGTGAACGCACTCCTGTGGCTCGCGCCGTGGCCCCCCTGCGGTATTCAAATTCGGGCGTACAGTGTGCTGCCACCAGCTGCGCAAACTCACTTGGAACCTTTGCCGGGCTTCCGCAGTGCTGCAGCAGCGCAAGGCCCGCTGCAGAGTAGCCGATGCGCCCCGACGCAATCACCGTATCCCCCGCGCGTGCCGCTGAGCGCAGCAGCGGCCGCCCCAGCCCACCGAGTTCGCCCATCGCAGTGATGGAAATCACCAGAGAATCTCCGCTGACCATGTCACCACCGACGAGCTCCGCGGGACATTGCTTGCCTTCCTGCCACAACCCCTCGGCGATACCGGTGACCACACTCACCGGAGTATGCAACGGTGCTGAGATGGCGAAAAGCATTGCCGTTGGACGTGCACCCATCGATTCGATGTCGGCGAAATTCTGTACCGCGGCCTTAGCTCCAACTTGCTGAGGTGTCGACCAGTCCAGGCGGAAGTGGCACCCTTCCACCAGCATGTCAGTGGAGGTGACAAAGCGGGCGTTGGGGGTTGTCTGCGTCAAGACGGCGGCATCGTCGCCATTGCGTGCCGACGGGGCGATAGCCCGAATAGCCTCAATGACCCCAAACTCGCCAATATCGCCAATGGTCAATTCAGTCACAGTGTCGAGTCACATTCCTAATAGTCGATGGTTAACCGTTAATAACGGAACCCGTCTCGGCATTGCCCCCAACCAATTGGAGTTGGTACCGGACAACGTAGAATCAGGCCCATGGTAGACGCACCCCCATCGGGAGAAACAGTTCAGTCCAAGGGTAGCCGGACACGCGCGGGCATCGCACTCGCTATCTCCATTATCTCTATCCTCGGCATCATTTTTGCCGCAAAGATTTACCAGGATAGTCAGGCGGCGAAACCAGTCGCGATTTCCAACCCGGAGCTCCCCGCCAATGACTCGCCTGAGTGTGCGGAACTGCTCGACCGACTGCCAGAACGCGCCGCAGGTCTGGTTCGCGCCGAAATTGCAGAGCCGGCTCCAGAAGGTGCCGCTGTGTACCGAAACTTGGAACAAGACCGCATCACGCTGCGCTGTGGCGCGAACGTACCTAGCCAGTACAACGAACTGGCCAAGACCGAAGAGGTCAAGGGCATTTCGTGGCTGCGCGTTGTCGACAGTACCGACGAATCTTTGGCGACTTGGTTCACCGTCGGCCGTGAGCCAGTGGTTGCGATTACCGCCGAAGGAAATGCAAAGGCGGACGACGCACTGCGTGATCTCGCCGAGGCGCTGCGCCCGGATTCCGAGTACAAGAACAAACCGGAGCGCGGCGGTGTCCCGCTGGCAGAATTGGCAGCTCCGGAAGCTGATAAGCGCTGTAGCGGCTTGGAAGCTGCCCTCCCCCGCGATCTCGGCAACCGTCACCGTCTGAGCGCAGCGGAAATGCCGGCTGACATGCCGAAGGACATGGTCATTTGGGGCGGTACCCCAGCCGATCCGGTGGTGCTGCGCTGTGGTGTCGACGAGCCGGCTGGCTACAGCACCACCACGCAGCAGCTAACACAGGTTGGTGACATTGTCTGGTTCAACGAACCAACGCTGTCCTCCGGTACCTCCGCCACCTGGTACGCCATGGGGCGTGAACGCTTCGTCGCCGTTGAAATGCCAATGTCGGAGGCCAGCTCTCTGATGCCGGTGCTCTCCTCGGTCATCGCTGACAACCTGGAGAACATCTCGCCGAGCGAAGAGAAGTAAGAACCAGCTTTTATCGACGAGCTACCAGCGCGCGCTCAATCAGGGCGCTGAGCAGCTCCTCGTAGGCAACACCTGAGGCCGCAAACATCTGCGGGTACATCGAAATCGGGGTGAAACCCGGCATGGTGTTGACCTCATTGATAATCGGGCCATTATCCGTGACAAAGAAGTCCACGCGAGTCAGACCATCAGAGCCCAGTGCCCTGAACGCCCGACGAGCATCCTTCTCCAGCGCCTTCAAAACATCCTCTGGCAGCTCAGCCGGAATCTGCGCCGAAACGATGTCATCCAAGTACTTGGTCTCAAAACCGTAGAAGCCCTCGTCGGAGTCCTCCGTGCCACGCAGCAAGGACGGAACCGATACCTGCAGGCTGCCGTCAGCGCGCTGCAACACGCCAATCTCCACCTCGGCACCGTCTACACCGGCCTCTACGATGACCTTCCAGTCATGCTCTCGGGCCAGCTCTACCGCCGCATCCAGATTCGCCCAATCATCGACGCGGGAGATACCAATCGACGATCCGCCACGGGCAGGTTTGACGAACACCGGCAGGCCAAGGGTCTCCTTGTCCTCGTCGGAAAGCGACTCGCCAACGTGCAAAACGACCTGCTTGCCGATAGGAAGCCCCGCTGCCTGCAGGAGATTCTTCGTGCGTTCCTTATCCATACCCGCCGCGGAAGCGAGCACGCCCGGGCCGACGTAAGCAATGCCGGAAAGCTCAAAGAGCCCCTGGATTGTGCCATCCTCGCCGTGCGGACCGTGGAGAACAGGGAAGATGACGTCGACGGTGTCGAAAACCTCGCCGGCGCGATCACCGGTGACGAAGCGGAATTCACCGCGGCGTGACGGCGAGGTGCTCAGCGCAACCTCCTCGCCCGGGATGACCTCAGGCATCGTACGCCCCTGCGTGCGCAGCGTATCCGTCTCACGCGTCCCGACGGTCCAGACACCATCCTTGGTAATACCAATGGGAACCACTCGGAAGCGGTCCTCATCCAGGTGATCCATAATTGCGCCGGCCGAGACACAGGAGACGCTGTGCTCAGGGCTTGCGCCACCGTAGATGACGGCGACGGAAATGCGATCTGCAGACGAGCTATTCGACGAAGTCATGGTGACTTAGTTTAGCCCCGACCTCGTTGAAGTGGTTACTCCGACTTGCGGCTTCGCCCCATCAGCTTGCGAATTGTCTCATCGACCTTCGCGCCTTCGTGGCAGACGGCGTAAACGGCCTCAGTAATTGGCATTTCCACGCCATTGCGACGAGCGAGGTCACGGACCGAGATTGAAGAAATCACACCCTCAGCCACCTGACCGCGCGTAGCGTGCTGCGCCTGCTCCATCGTGTCACCGCGACCGAGACGGTCACCGAAGGTGCGGTTACGCGACAGCGGCGAGGAACAAGTGGCCACCAAGTCACCGAGGCCCGCCAATCCCGCGAAAGTCTTATCTTCTGCACCAACCGCGTCGCCCAGACGCGTGATTTCCGCCAAGCCACGGGTGATAATGGTTGCCAGCGTGTTCTCACCCAATCCTTGACCAGCGGCCATACCGCAGGCCAACGCAATGACGTTCTTGCAGGCACCGCCGATTTCGCAGCCGATCACATCGGTGTTGGTGTACGGGCGGAAGTAATTAGTGGCAACTGCCGCCTGAATCATCTTGGCGTTGTTCTCATCGGCGCAAGCAATCACCGTTGCCGCTGGCTGCTCCATCGCAACCTCGCGGGCGAGGTTCGGGCCGGACAGCACCGCAATACGCTCTGCTGGCAGGTCTGTGACCTCCGCAATGACCTCACTCATGCGCAGATGTGTCTCGCGCTCCACACCCTTAGCAAGGCTGAGCAGAATCGTCTCCGGCCCGATGAAGTCCTTCCAGACCTTGAGGTTGTCACGCAAAGTCTGCGAGGGCACGCCCAGCACCACCACATCCGCGCCCTTCAGCGCGGCCTCTGCATCCGAGGTGGCTTCGATGTTGCGCGGCAGCCCCAGACCAGGCAGGTAGTCGTGGTTTTCGCGGCTGATCTGAATACGCTGTGCCTGCTCCGCACGTCGCGACCACAGCCGTACAGGATTGCCCGCATCAGCAAAAACCTTGGCGAGCGTCGTGCCCCACGAGCCCGCACCCATCACTGAAACCTGCACCATCGCCGCGACCTTCCTCCGTTAGTCTCTAATCTCCAACAAGTCTAGCGAGACGTTCTCACACTGCGATACTAAACTAGGTCGGCGACAAAGGATTGAAAGGGAATTCACGATGATGCACGAAGAGGACAAGGACCTCAAGGGCGATACCTCCGTGACCGGTCGCCTGCGCCAGATTCCAACGAAGCCAGGTCAGGATGTCACCAAGCCGACCTTCGCGGCCGGCGCGGTTCTATGGCGCGGCGATGTCCACAACCCTGAAATCTGCGTGATTCACCGTCCCTCCTACGACGACTGGTCGCTGCCGAAAGGCAAGCTCGACGCCGGCGAGAACCTCATTGCCACCGCCGTCCGCGAAATCTGGGAAGAGACCGGCTACCGCGTCCGTCTGGGCAAGCTCGTCGGCAACGTCTCTTACCCTGTCGCCGGACGAACGAAGCTGGTCTGGTACTGGACCGCTGAGGTTCTAGACGGCGAATTCGAACAGAACTCCGAGGTCAACGAGCTTCGTTGGGTCTCCTGGGACGAAGCCGAGGAGCTGCTGTCCTACGACCTCGACCGCGACGTGCTGGTCAAGGCCCGCAAGCGCATGAACAAGGAACCGGACACCCGTCTCATTCTGGTTCGCCATGGGCGTGCGCACCGTCGCACCAACTGGAACGGCAATGATGCACTGCGACCACTGGATAAGAAGGGACGTCGTCAAGCGGAACTGCTCGTCTCTGCCCTGGAAGGCTTCCGCCCCGAGCGGATCTACTCCGCCGAGCCCGTGCGTTGCCAGGACACCGTCGCGCCACTCGCCGCAGAGCTGGGCATGCAGGTCACAGTCGACGAACGGCTTGGCGACGAGCACTGGATTGCCAACCAGGTTGAGTCCAAGAAGGCATTCGAAGACATTGTCGCGCTAGGCGGAGTCAGCGTCATCTGCTCTCAGGGCATCACCATCCCAGACCTGCTTGCCGCCTGGTCCGCTGAGGGCACCCTGCCCTTCGACGAGGAAATCCTGTGCAAGAAGGGCTCTGCCTGGGTGCTGGGCTTCAACGACGGTGTGATGACCACGGCTGATTACTACGCCTCGGCGCTGCCGGTGAAGTAGTTTGTGAGGATTTTGACCTACAGCGTCTTAGGCTTGTGGGCCGGACGACTCTCCTCGTAGGCCACAATGTCCGCTTCGTTGCGCAGGGTCAGAGAGACGTCGTCAAGCCCTTCCATCAGACGCCAGCGAGTGTAGTCGTCGACCTCGAACGGGAAGACCTGCTCGCCGGCCTCGACGGTGCGGGTCTCCAGGTTGACGGTGAGCTCCATGCCCGGGTTGGCCTCGAGCAACTTCCACAGCAGCTCGACATCAGACTGCTGCATCTGTGCGGCGAGCAGGCCCGCTTTGCCGGCATTACCGCGGAAGATATCGGCGAAGCGGGATGAGATGACGACGCGGAAGCCGTAGTCCATCAGCGCCCACACGGCGTGCTCACGGGAGGAACCGGTACCGAAGTCCGGCCCTGCTACGAGGATGGAGCCCTTGGCGTACTCGGGGCGGTTGAGCACGAAGTCGGACTCGTTGTTGCGCCAGTTGCTGAACAGGCCATCCTCAAATCCGGTGCGGGTGACGCGCTTTAGGTAGACGGCAGGGATGATCTGGTCGGTGTCGACGTTGGATCGCTGCAGGGGAACGCCGACGCCGGTGTGAGTATCAAACTTTTCCATGGTGAAAGGTCCTTAGAAGTTCTGCTTGGGTCTGTTGTACAAAGATCGGCAGTGAGAGTCAGTTAGAGATCAGCCGGTGCTGCGAAGTGACCGGCGACGGCAGTGGCTGCGGCGACAGCCGGGCTGACCAGGTGGGTACGACCACCCTTGCCCTGACGGCCCTCGAAGTTGCGGTTGGAGGTCGAAGCGCAACGCTGGCCCGGGGTCAGCTGATCCGGGTTCATGCCCAGGCACATGGAGCAGCCCGGCATACGCCATTCGGCGCCTGCCTCTTCGAAGATCTTGCCCAGTCCCTCTTCCTCAGCCTGCGCACGGACCTTTGCGGAGCCCGGCACGATGAGCATCTGGACGCCGTCGGCAACCTTGCGGTCCTTCAGCACGTCGGCGACGGCGCGCATGTCCTCGATGCGGCCGTTGGTGCAGGAACCTACGAAGACCACGTCGACCTTGACGTCGCGCATCGGGGTGCCCGGCTTCAGATCCATGTACTCCAGTGCGCGTTCGGCCGCGATGCGGTCGGAGTCCTCAGCGATGAACTCCGGATCTGGCACGGTCTCCCCCAGCGGCACGCCCTGGCCAGGGTTAGTACCCCAGGTAACGAATGGAGTCAGCGCGGAACCGTCGATTTCAACGACCTTGTCGAACTTCGCGTCCTCGTCAGTAACCAGGGACTTCCAGTATTCGACTGCCTCGTCCCACTGCTCGCCCTGCGGCGCGTGCGGGCGGTCCTTCAGGTATTCGAAGGTGGTCTCGTCCGGAGCAATCATGCCGGCACGGGCACCGGCTTCGATGGACATGTTGCAAATGGTCATGCGGGCTTCCATCGACAGCTTCTCGATGGCCTCGCCGCGGTACTCAATAACGTGGCCCTGACCACCGCCGGTGCCAATCTTGGCGATAATCGCCAGAATCAAATCCTTGGCGGTAACACCATCCTGCAGTTCGCCGGTGACGTTGACCGCCATGGTCTTGAAAGGCTTCAGCGGCAGGGTCTGGGTAGCCAGAACGTGCTCAACCTCCGAGGTACCGATACCGAAGGCCATAGCACCGAAAGCACCGTGGGTTGCGGTATGCGAGTCACCACAGACGACGGTGGTGCCCGGCTGAGTCAGGCCCAGCTGTGGGCCGACGACGTGCACGATACCCTGTTCGCGGTCGCCCATCGGATGCAGGCGGATACCGAACTCCTCGGCGTTCTTGCGCAGTGTGGCAATCTGGGTACGAGAGGTCGGCTCCTCAATCAGATTGATTTTGCCGCCGGCGACAGTGGTCGGAACGTTGTGGTCCTCGGTTGCGATGGTCAAATCCGGGCGGCGTACCTTGCGCCCTGCCAGACGGAGGCCATCAAAAGCCTGCGGCGAGGTAACCTCGTGGACGAGGTGCAGATCGATATAAATCAGATCTGGTTCGCCGTTGTCGCCTTGCTTGACTACGTGGTCATGCCAGACTTTCTCGGCCAGAGTCTTCGGGCTAGTGTCCGTGGTGCGCATAGTGGGTGAGCCGCCTTCCGGATATATCGCTTTTATCTCAAAGTATGAGATGTTAATATCATGGCATGGGACAGATTAGCACATCCGAGACGCCAGCTCTAAGTGGCATTAAAGTTCTCGATCGTTCGGTACTCATTCTCAAGTCCGTTGCAGAAACTCCTCGCACCCTCGCCGAGCTCTGCGAGGACACCGGGCTGCCCCGCGCGACCGCCCATCGGCTGGCCACGGCGTTGGAAGTGCACCGCCTTGTCACCCGCACTCCGGACGGCCGCTGGACGACGGGCCCCGGGCTCACCGAGATCACGCCTGTCACCACTGACCTGCTTGCCGACGCCGCAGCGCACATCCTGCCGAAGCTGGTAGAGGTCACCGGCGAGTCAGTGCAGCTCTACCGGCTCACCGGCGATACCCGCACCTGTATTGCCTCCATGGAGCCCGCCACCGGACTGCGCAACACCGTGCCAGTTGGCTCTCGCATGCCGCTAACCGCCGGCTCCGCCGCACGTGTTCTCCTGGCCTTTGGCCCGGCCAACCTCGCTGAGCGAATGCTTCCCGACGCCGACTTCAACCAACAGGACCTCGACGACTGCCGACGTCTCGGCTGGTCCGAGTCCATGGGTGAGCGCGATCCCGCACTTGCCTCCGTCTCCGCCCCGGTTTTCGATAGCAACCATCGCATGATTGCAGTCCTATCGGTCTCCGGCCCCGTGGAGCGCATGACTCCGTCGCCCTACGAATGCTGGGGCGCAAAGGTTCTCGGCGCCGCTGAAGAGATGAGCTCCCGACTGTAATGCCCGCTTACCGTCACCTTGTCCTTCTTCTGTCCATGTTCGCGGCGGTCGGTTCGTCCGTCGTTCACATGGGTGTGCCTTTTCTCATCCCATCCCTACAGGAAAACGGCTTAAGCCTCTCCGCCGCCGGCCTCGTCGCAGCAATGCCGGCGGCCGGTATTGTCTTCACGCTCATCGCCTGGGGCTGGTTTGTCGACCGCTATGGCGAACGCGCAGCTCTGTTCGCCGGCCTGACCTCTACTGCCTTAACGACGGGGCTTGCGGCGCTAGCTTCGTCGTCAAGCCCGGCTCTGCTCGGGGCCACGCTCTTTCTCGCCGGGTGTGCGGCGGCGAGCGTGAATTCGGCATCCGGCCGCGTGGTGTCGGGCTGGTACCCACCGCATCAGCGCGGCACTGCGATGGGCATTCGCCAAATGGCTCAGCCCCTCGGCGCTGCACTATCAGCGGTAACCCTGCACCCTCTCGCGCAGAATTACAGCATCGGAGTCGCACTCGCGATGCCCGCAATCCTGTGCGCCGTGCTGGCGTTGCTTGTACTGATAGGCGTGAAGAATCCCCCTCGCCCTGATGCCTCGAACCCCACCGTCACGGCCAGCCCCTACCGGGACGGCAAGTACCTCGTGCGCATCCACATCGCCTCGGCGCTGCTGTCCTGGCCGCAGTCGATGATGGGTGCCTACATTCTGGTGTGGTTGCTGTCTGTGGGGTACTCCGATGGCACGGCGGGCACAATTGTGATGGTCTCGCAGCTGCTCGGTGCCGGATCGCGAGCACTGATGGGTGTGGTCTCTGACCGAGTGCGATCTCGCATCCGCCCCTACCGCTGGGTCTCGGGTGCGACCTTTGTTTTGGCTGTCGCAATGATGATTGCCAGCTGGGCTGATTGGCGCACGCTTGGAACTTTGCTGGTCTGCGCACTGGCCGTTGCTGTGGTCAGCCCGAATGGACTCGCCTTCACCGCAGTTGCTGAATACGCAGGCCCCTTCTGGTCCGGACGCGCTATGGGTACGCAGAACACGTTCCAGAACATTATCTACGCTGCAACGCCTCCGGTTTCGGGTGCGATTGTGGCCGCTGCGGGCTTCCCCGCGCTGTTTGCCGTCACGGCTCTGTTCCCCGCCGCCGCGCTGGGTATTGCGCCACGAGAAGACCAGAACCGCAACGGGCGGGTGCGGGTCGAGCTTGACTAGCTAGCTCCGCGCCCACCAAACAAATCGAGCCACGCACGCGCACCAGTGCACAGCCAGCAAACACAGCAGCCCAGCGCTGGCCACGTATAGCCACTGCACGCCGGTAATGTCACCCAGGCTGTGCGTACCAAGACTCAGAGTGCCCACGGGGAAGGTTGCACCCCACCAACCAGGGCTGTATCCGGCCCAACTGATTACGGCGCGGGTGAATCGTCGTAAAGCGATGGCGGCGAGGAAGACACCGACAATGAGCACAGCGGTGCCGTAAGCGACAGCGGAGGTTCGGTTGAAAAGCAGCTGCGCAGCGGCCGTGGACTGACCGACCAGCCCGAGCGGAATCCAGGCAGTACCGGCGATGGAATCGGGGATGCGCATGGCGCCAGAGAACAGCGCGACGTAGCAGCGTACGAAAACCGGCAGAACCGTAATCAGCGCCATCCAAAAGAGTATTTGTGCGCAGACGTGATAGAACGTGCCGTAGTCAACGCTCAGCTGTGCGCCACTTGTCGCCGCCACCATCGGGGCGACTAGCGCGAGGCCCCACTGAAAAGTTGGTTCGCCTTCGAATCCTCGCAGTTGGCGAAGGCTGACGTAGATTGCCAGCGGCGCACCGATCCACCAGGACATCAGCTGCCACGATGAGTTACTAGCTAGCGCAGTCGCAGCACTACCGAGAGCCATGATGCCCATCGAGAGCATGCCCCACGGCGCCATCAGCTTCGAGTGGAAAGGCGGGTTTCGAAGGCGCAGCCAGCCGACCACCATAAAGCCGAGAATGCCCACCGCCATGACTAGAAGAAGCTCCGGAATCACCGGCACCTCATGGATGTGCGCAAGTGTGGCGAAGATGGACGTACCCATCAGAGATCCTGCCCACGCGGGCCCGGCGGGTGCCAGCACATCACGGCGAGAAGAGTTGGTCATGCTCATACCGTATTTGTTCTTGCCACAGCTACAGCTATCACCAAACTCTGTGAGGGGTACCATAAATGCATGTACCCCTCCGCTGTGGCCGAACTCGAAGCACTTCTCACCGCCGCCCGTGCAGGCTCGATCTCCAAGGCCGCGCGTGAGCTAGGCATCAATCAGCAGACCATGTCCGCACGCATCGCGCGGGCGGAAAAAGCGCTGGGAATCACCGTCTTCGAACGCTCCCCCTACGGCGTATCTCCCACGGAAAACGGGCAAGTGCTTATCGACGCACTCCCAGACCTCCTCGCCGCCTGCCACAGGTTTTCGGGCATTGCCGCCAGCTTGCGTTCCGACGATGTTCCCCGCCACCTCACCCTTGCGGTGTCCAATACTGTCGCTGAGCTCTACTACCCCGGCTGGGCCGCCGAGTTCCACCGGCAACATCCCGCAGTCAAACTGTCAATGGTGCAGGCAAACTCCCGTGAGGTGCGGCAACTAGTGGCCAACAGTGCGGTGGACTTCGGCCTGGTAGAGGGCGAGGCTGGTCGACACGACCTCGAAGAGCGGATCATCGGCACCGATGAGCTGGTCCTCGCTGTGCCGACGGGGCATCCGTGGACTGAGCGGGCCGAGATATTCATCGAGGAACTGCGCACTACCCCGCTGGTTATTCGCGAACCCGGTTCCGGCAGTAGAAAGGTCGTGGAAGATACACTGGGGAATCTCGCCGAACCCGCGGGAGAATTTGGTTCCCTTTCGGCACAGCGTGCTGGCATGATTGCGCTGGCAGCGCCAACAATCATCGCCCGCGGCGCAATTCGCGATCAGGTAACGCTCGGGCGCATCGTCATCGTCCCCACCCGCACCCGTTTTACTCGCAATCTCAGCGTAGTTATGCGTCGCGGCAGTGAAGCTAGTGGGGACATTTCGGAATTTATCCGCATTGCAAGTCCTATACTTAGCAAGCATGAGCAATCCCAATGATGAACTCTTTTCCTCTGACCGCTATGATGCCGGCATCCAAATTCGCCGCGAGGTGATGGGCGACGAATTCGTCGATGCCGCCCTCTCTCGCAACGCCGGCTCCGACGGAGAGACCCTGCAGAAGCACATCACCGCCACCGTCTGGGGCTCCGTCTGGAGCCGTGAAGGACTGGCCAAGCGTGATCGCTCCCTGCTCAACATTGGAATGCTCGTCGCTCTGCGCGCCACCGAAGAATTGCGCGGCCACATCAAGGGTGCCCTCGCCAACGGCCTGACCCGCACCGAGATCACCGAAGCCATCGTCCACGCTTCCGGCTACTGCGGCGCACCGGCCGCACTGTCCGCGATGAAGGTCGCGCAGGAAGTGCTCGTTGCTGAGCTCGGACCGCTTGACGACGACGATCGGTAGGTAGCCCACGGGCTCGCAGGCCCCGGTCGCCGCGTAAGCACATCAGTGATGCGGCGCAGCAGCCACGACAGCGGCAGGGCAAAGGCAGCGGTGACGATTGCCACTGCCAACATCGAGCCTTGGAAGGTCTGATAGCCCATCAACGTCATCACCCAGTCCATGACCAGCACGTGGACGAGGAAGAACTCGTATGAGACCTCTCCCAACCAAATCATGGCTGGATGACGAAGCCACCTGACCTCCGTACCCAGCGCAATCGGGGCCACGAATGCACCAGCGGACAGGCCATACAGCGTGGTCTTCCACAACGCCTGGTCGACATCATCCGGCACCAAGGTTGCTGGCCCCACGTGGGTGGTTGTGGATAGGAAAAACAGGACTAGCGCTATCAGCCACAGCCGTGCCACTACCGGCAGCAGCTCTTCTTGATGCGACAGCACAGTCCAGACCGGGCCAATGAGACCAAAACCAATAATGATGGCCAACGTTGGGCCAGGTCGCAGGCGCCCCTTAGTAATCGTCCAGATGCCAAGTCCCACCAGTGGCAAACACCAGGTAGAAGCCGACTTCCACCACCATCGACCACATCTGCGGCAAGCCCGGGTGGATCCAGCCGAATTGGAGCGTCTGAGTAAAAGACATCGACCGCAGCCAGCCCTGCAAACCCCCACCCGATGGTGGCGGGTCATCTGCGGCATGAATGAGGAATGCCGCAGTAACCACAATCCAGTAGGCCGGCAGAACTCTCTTCGCGCGACTGGTGAAGTACTTCCGCAAGTCCGGTCGATTCGCAGGGACGTCGTCAGGCGAACCGAGCCAACGCCCTGTGAGCAGAAACGCACTGAGCACGAAGAAGATGGTGACGCCAATTTCGAATCGACCGTTGAGACGCCCCCACCAATCGTCCGTGTAATGTCCAGTCCAGAACGCGGCATACGTAAGCAGGACACCGAACGCACCGATGGCTCGAATGCTGGTCAGCTCCGGAACGTAGGAGGACTTGGCCGAATTCATGCCAATATTTTATGACTGCAAACTACTTGGCGTGCTCGTTTTGGCACAAGCCCGGTCTACAAAATCTTGCTACCTCAGTACACACCCCGGAAACTGTTCTGTGACCAGCGAGGTTCAAATATTGATGCGGAAGGTCTGGTTCCCCTACCGTGCTCAGCAATCCTATCCAGCTAGCGGGGGCATTGTCCCAATCGCGAGTTGGAAATAAAAGTCGAAGTGCTTCTGCTTCTCGTAGAAGCGGAGGAAACACTCATGCTGAAAGCGGGTTACTTTTTGGGTATCCGTATGTCTATATACGGTAACGGGAATTGGGTTCTTGCCGTTTTTAAGACAGATCTAGACGATCATCATGTGAAGAAAGATTATGGTTTTTCCCATATTTTCTCTCGATAAGAACCATCGCTTCGAGAATTTTTACGATAACTCTATTAGTCGAGATGGAAGCGCATTTTTCTTCAGCTCGTCTTAGCTCTGGAAGGGTAGACTTTATCCATACTTTTGCTGCTGGAGCATTGTCTATCTCTTCTTCACGGAGAACTGACTCCAGGATGTCAATGACATCGTGGAGCGACAAGTCCGTTTCAGGAGGAAATTTTGCCATTGCATCTCTCCAGAGTTCGTGTTTCTTTAATGGTGAACCTAGTTGAGGGAAAAGCATGAAGAGAATAGCAGTTGCATCTATCGCTTCCTTTTTTCGCTGTGTTTTGGCCTAAGCGGAGTTGCTGCGGCATCGCCTTCTGCCGAAACAGCAAATGGCATGGCTGCCACTACTCTAGCCGGGAATGACCTATACGGAAGAGTAATCAGTGTGCACTTATCAGCGAACGACTGTGAGACGGCTAAGTTTCGGTACTGGCTTGTAACCGATGCATTTGGCTCAGTTACGTGCATCCCAGACCCTAATAACGATGGAGATTGGTTACTCATCACTACGTAAGCACGTTATACGCGTTATACGCGAGATTCTTCACTCGCGTATCTATGAACTGTGCCAACGAAGTACCCAGTTTCCTGTGCTATCGCTCGGATGGTTAGGCTCCTGGCACGTAGCTCGCGTACGCGTTGGCGTTTTTCAACTGCTCGAGCGAGATAGCTCGCTCTTGGCTCGCTTGTACAATTAGAAATTGCACGGGTAAATACTCCGGTTTTTCAGCAAGTTCCCGAACTGACCACCCCTTTCGTGGATAACCCGGATATCTATTTCTTGGATCCCTACTCATGGCCAGCCTCAATCCATTTGTCGGTTTCAGCTCTTCTTCCTTGACGTTTGCTACGAGATTCTCTCCCTCGTGCGCTTTGGATGGTGCTAAAGGTTTCTTCGTAGATTGCTGAGCCGTCTGCTCACATGCGTGAGCGGTTGACGATCCATCAGTGGATAGATCGGGCAATCTGGTCGACTTCGCGTGTGGAAAGTGGTCCGCTGAAGAGTTCTGGTTCATGGATTGCGCTGCGGTTTGGATAGCGAGACCAAGCCCATCGGGGTCGCCGAGGTGGTGGCGGATTTCGAGATAGGCTCAGGTGCGTGCTGATTCGAATAGTGCGCAGTTGCGGCCTAGCCCGACCAGATTTTGCAGCGGGTTTTCTTCCAGGACTTCGGTGGCATGAAGCCGGTTTCGGTCAGCCAGAAGGCTAGTTCATCAAGTGTGTAGAGTTCGACAGCGCTCAGAATATACTGCGCAAATGCGTGCACCGGCTGCAATCTCAGAGTCGAAGGTCGGACAAGAAGTACTCCTCGCTGAGCTCAGCTCATTTGAAGACAGCAATGAGTAGTGAGTCCACGGACTCGTAAGTTGACCTTCACATGCACGGTGCTACAGAAAAATCATCCGTGAAATTCACCGTCGGGGAACGCGTCAGCCCACGTGCTTTCATCCCTGCCAAGCGCATCAATAATCTTTTCAATGAGCCCGGCATGAGCCTTGATGTCGAGCGCAGGTGGATCCGGCATCGTAATACAGTCTCTCGGATTGAACGTATCGAGATACTTCTCAGCCCACGAGATCCACGGGCTGTCAGGCTCAATTCGCTTCACATATTCGAGATAGGAACACACCGCTTCAAACTTTTTTAACTCCTGAGAGCGCTGATACAACGCGTTGAAATAGAAATCCTTCGCGACAGTCTTCGCAGCGATTGGCTTAGCGAACTCATATTGCTTCGCTCGGAGCGCCCTCTCTCTGCCCGCAATCTCATAATCTGTCTTCTTCCAGAATTCTCGAATTTGATGCCACTTGAAATAGGCCTCAATGCCGTCGGCAAACGCTTCTGAGTTCTTCTTCGAATCACGAGCGGACATCCCTCGAAATTCAAGGACAAGTTGACCATTCGGGATTTTTTCCCAGAAGCGCCTCATCTTTTCGCCCTCGTGCCAACGGTTGTGATAATCGATTTCATCTTGTGTTGGCTCACGCTGCACACGGTTATATCTCTCGCGGAACTTGAGATCTTGAAGATCGAAATCAAAGCCGAGCTTAACTGCACGAAGCACTTTCTCTTTAGACCATGAGTCGTACCAAGTCTCTAGTTCTATCCGGCCACCGTTCAGTTCAATCTCTGTGAAGAGCACATGCAAAACTCGCTTAATCCGCAATTGCACATCGGAACTAAACTGCCTCTTGTAGTATCCAAACGCTTCGACAGCTTTCTTATTGTATTTCGCCACGCGTTTATCGCCACGTAAAATCTCCCTCCACCCAACCAGTTTCATTGGCTCAATAGAGATAACAGCGGCCTTGAATCGGGGCTTCTCCTGGCCATATACGTAGGTACTTCCTGCGTAGTCAAAAACGTGGCCATCTTCCAACCAAGACCTATCACGGGATAGTTTCGCCGCCGCCGGTAACCAGAAGTCGCGAATCTCACCGGCCGAGGCCACGATTGTGAAAACGTCGAGGTCTGACTCTCCAATACCATGGCGTATTCGAGCCATGTAAGGAGTTAAATCAACTTCAGGCTCGTCGGGTTTTGGCGTTGGTTTTGGTTTTCTCAATGTGGAGGGTACCGGTGGCTCCTTCGCCGCCGTGTTCTTCCGCCGCTTCTTATTGACTACAAGCGCTTCGGTACCGGCGTAAACCCTCTCACCACGTTTTGTAGCTACAGCCTTCCACTTATCACCGTGACCTGAAATCTTGACTAACTTGTGCCCCTCTAGCATGCGCGCTGTATTCTTATAAAATTCATGCGGAGGGTCACCGGCGCAACCATCCACGATCCATCCAAGAATCTTCTTCTGTCTGCTGGTTAGCTCTTTCGCAGCCATACCTCTATTGTCACCCACCCCAATAGCAGCGAAAAAGAGTTTCTTGCTGCTAACCCTGTAATTGTCATGGAATAGGGTTGAAGGACATTTGAAAAGGCAAAATCCCGATTCGCATTCAGCCGAATCGGGATCCCGTGTCGCAAATTCCGTTTTCATGAACTGTCTAGGTCAGAAAAGCGAAACTGCCACTTTGTACCCCGTACGGGATTTGAACCCGTGTT
>NZ_KV836177.1:62445-160622 GCF_001838255.1 Corynebacterium sp. HMSC073B01
GTCCTAGGCCGCTAGACGAACGGGGCTTAGAACTTTTCATCCGCGCGCTGCGGACTTGTTAAACAATACACTAGACGTGGATAGTAACTGCAAATCCGCAGGTTAAGGCATTAAATCCCTAGCGTTTTCGCATTGTTGGCCAGCTCGTTTGCAAGCTCCGCTTCATCCATTTTTCGCAAGGCCGCAACCTCGGCGACAGTTTCCCGCAACGCAGCGACTACCTCTGCAGCGACCGCTTCCACCGCGTCACCGCTTCCAGGCTCGCGCGGAAGGTCTGTCTCCAGCAAGAGCCTATCGACGGGCACCTGCGACACATAGGCCCGTCCGCGCTTTGTCCGCAACATGAGCGGGTTGACGGAGATATAACCACCGGCGCGGATCAGCCGCGTCAGTTCATCGCTAGTGCCACCGAAGCGGTGAAAGATGGGCACGAAGGTCTCGCCTGGTGCGACGCTGGAGCTGGTGTCCAAACGTGGTTCGATTAGGCCAAGCACCACACCAGCACTCCGAACCGTGTGAATGGACAGGATATGTGACAGGCTCGAGGCTTGGACAGCATCCAGGATGCTGGTAAAGACATGGATTTGAGTCTCGGCAGAAACGTCGTCAAGCCTGCGGGGCGCGAAGTCCAAGCCAATCTCGCCGATGAAGCGAGTGCGAGGGAGGGCCGCGCGAAAAATCTCGAGCTCTCGCTCATAGTTGCCATCGATGTACCACGGGTGATAGCCCACGGCGGCCATGGGCAAGCTTTCACTCTCTAGCTCGACAAAGCCGGAGGGCCGGACCGTCTGCGCGATAATCTCTACACCCTCCCGTGCAAGATCAGCCTTAAAACGCTCGCGCGAATCCTGTGGCAGGAAGTCGTAGTGAAAGTGGGTATCGATGAACCGCATTACTTTTCCGTCGGTGGCTGGCTATCGTCGGCTGGACCGCCGATTCGCGGGGCCAGCGGGGTTTCCTCGAACCCGAGCAGACGGCGAATGACCTTTCCGGCCAGCATCTGCCCCATGATTGGCGGTATGTAGCTCATGGTACCGAGGGTTTCCGCTTTGGTGCCGCTGCCCTTGTCCGCAATGCGCACAGGCTCTTCGGATGAGTACAGCACTTCAAGACCGCGAATGCGTCGGCGGATACACACCTGACGGACGACCTTCGCCAGCGGACAGACCTTTGTCTTATTGATTTTTGAGAAGGTCAGCCGAGATGGGTCGAGCTTATTTCCGCCGCCCATAGCGGAAATGAGGTGGATGCGATTTTCCGCGCACCACTGCGCGATCTCAATTTTCCCGGTGACATCGTCGATAGCGTCGATGATGTAATCCGGACGCGGGAACTTCTCGAAGGTCTCTGACAGGTTTTCGCGTGTGAGAAAAATCTGGCGGGCATAGGTCGTACAATCCGGGTTGATATCGGCAACCATCGCCTCCATAACCTCGGCTTTGACCCGACCAATCGTGGAGACAAATGCCAGCGCCTGACGGTTGAGATTGCTCGGCTCCACGACATCGCCGTCAATCAAGATGAGGTTGCCCACGCCACCTCTCGCGAGAGCTTCGGCACAACTCGACCCCACGCCTCCGAGTCCGACAACCATGACGGTAGATTCAGCCAACGTTTCCAGCCCCTCCTCCCCTAGGAGAAGCTTCAGTCGTGCGAAACGTTCACTGGTCATAGTCACCTCTGGTCATAGCGGCCTCGATTCTTAAAAAACAAAAACTCCCCAGCCAACTGACTGGGGAGTAACTTTGTACCCCGTACGGGATTTGAACCCGTGTTACCGCCGTGAGAGGGCGGCGTCCTAGGCCGCTAGACGAACGGGGCTTAGAACTGAATTCAACTCAACTAATCAAGTTAGTTAAGCAAGCGAATTCCGCTGGCCTACCAGGACTCGAACCTAGAATGACGGTACCAGAAACCGTTGTGTTGCCAATTACACCATAGGCCATTAAAGACTGGCGCTTTCGCGCTGTCTTTGTACCCCGTACGGGATTTGAACCCGTGTTACCGCCGTGAGAGGGCGGCGTCCTAGGCCGCTAGACGAACGGGGCTTAGAACCTTGCAGTTAGTGAATACATTCAACAATGAACTTCTTCACTGCTGGCCTACCAGGACTCGAACCTAGAATGACGGTACCAGAAACCGTTGTGTTGCCAATTACACCATAGGCCATCGCTGCTGAACGCAACGAGGAATAATATAGCCAATTGGCGTGAACAAGAGCAAATCACCTGGTCAAAGGTTCGTTGTCAAAGGTTCGTTTAAATTCGCGAGTTCCCCACAGCCCACCTCAGCAGAGCGCATAACTAATGCATAACCAATGCAGTGCATCTAACTAACGCAATCCCAGATCGAAAGCCCATTCGATCGCAGCTCAAAGTCGATCCGCCCTTCAGGAGACACTTCGTGGTGAAGCGGCTGGCAAACAGCCGCCACACACCACAAACCATCCCTGAAAGGCAAGCATCATGACTTCCCCCACAACAACGGCAACAGCAACCGCCCCCATCACACTCGAGCTGGAGTTCTCCGACATCACGGAGCAAATGAACGGCACCATCGGCCGCGTCATCGGCACTGTCACTATCCGTCAGTTCGCGAAAATCATCTCGGGCCTCAACCTCGATGCCAACCCACGCGTGTCCCGCACCGGCCGCATCACCGATGCCATCATGGAAACCATCGACACCACGCCGGAGCTCTTCGCCTACAAGTCCAAGGGTGTGCTCCTGGCCTCCACTCAGTTCACCAGTGAAGACAATCTCTACCGCTTCACCTTCAGCAACCGTCGCATCGAAGGCATCCTCGACGGCGGCCACAACTCGCTGGCTATTGCGCTGTTCGTCCTGGGCAAGCTCACTCCACCGCCTAGCCGCAAAATCAAGACGTGGTCCGAAATGAAGGAGGTCTGGATGGAGCGCTCCGAGGAAATCGAGGAATTGCTTGCCGACGAAAGCCTCACCGAGCTCGATGCCAAGGTTCCGGTAGAGGTACTCGTTCCCGGTGCTCGGGACGAGGACACTGTGCAGGACTTCTCCGATGCTCTGCTCGATATCTGTGCCGCCCGCAACAACAATGCGGAGCTCAAGGCGGAAGCAAAGCTCAATCGCGCCGGCTACTTTGACGATCTGAAGCATGCTCTGCCGCAGGGAATTAGCGACAACGTGCAGTGGCGCACCAACGATACTGGTCGACTAAAGGTGGGCGATGTCATCGCTATGGCGTGGATTCCACTGTCCTGTATTGACCTGCCGAAGGATGCCGACGGCAAGCAGATTGAAGCACCGACCCCTACCAGCCTCTACTCCGGAAAGGCCAAGCTGCTTGACCGCTTCGAGGATGTCATGAGTTCCCCAGAGGTCACTAAGCCCAGCACTGAAAGTATCAATGAGCGCACCGAAGAGGTCGTTCTCTACAACGAGAAGGTCCGCAGTGCCTTGAACCTCACGCGTGACTTCATCGATATTTTCGAGCGCATCAACGCGGAGCTACCCGATCTCTACAACAAGAGTGGCGGCAAATTCGGCGGCATTGATGCTGTTGACAAGGCCAACAAGAAGAATCCGCGGACTGGCAAAACTCCACAGAAGTACTCGAAGTTCTACCGCCAGCCCATCGGCTACGCGATTCCGGACGGGTTCATCTACCCACTCGTGTACGCCTTTGCCGCACTGCTCAAGCAAAACGAAGACGGCACGGTCTACTGGGGAACCGACTGGCACGAGTTCTTCAATAACCACATGGGGTCGCTGGTCAAGGACTACCGCGAAACCTCCATGAACATGCTGAACCGCGACCCGCAGAAGGTGGGCAAGGAAGCGGGCTCTTACACGAACCTGCTTCGCTCAGCCCAGCTCGCACTCTTTACTGAGCAGCAGTAAAAGGAGTGACCTCGAGAGCCTTGCGCAGTCGGCTCAGGCTGCGGCTGCGGCCAAGCAGCTCCATGGACTCGAACAGCGGCGGCGATACCTGAGCACCAGTTACAGCCACGCGCACCGGGCCGAAGGCCTTGCGTGGCTTCAGCTCCAGGTCCTCGATGAGGGCCTTCTGAAGTGCAGCTTCGAGCTTCTCGGTGATGAAGTCCTCTTCGCTGAGCGGCTCCACAGCTGCAATGGTGGCCTCCAGGACAGCAACAGCGTCTTCCTTGAAGTTACGGCGTGCCGAGCGCTCATCGAAGGTGAACTCGTCCTCTTCCACAACCAGGAACTTCGAGAGGTCCCAGGCGTCGGAAAGCGTCTTCACACGAGTCTGCAGCAGCGTTGCCAGGAAAGCGAACTTATCCGCCGGGTAGTCGGACGGGAAGTCAAAGTGGCTTTCCAAATACGTGCGCAGACGCTGTTCGAAGTCCTTCGGATCGAGCATGCGGATGTGGTCGGCGTTGATAGCGTCGGCCTTCTTCTGGTCGAAGCGGGCCGGGTTGGACAGCACATCGTGGATATCGAAGGCCTTAACCATCTCGTCCATGGTGAAGATGTCCTGATCGCCGTCCATAGACCAACCCAGCAGAGCCAGGTAGTTCAGCAGACCCTCGCGGATGAAACCGTTATCGCGGTGGATGAAGAGGTTGGACTGTGGGTCGCGCTTGGACAGCTTCTTATTGCCCTCGCCCATAACGAACGGCAGGTGACCGAACTCCGGGGTGAACTTGGCGACACCGATACGCTTCAGCGACTCGTAGAGAGCAATCTGGCGCGGGGTCGATGGCAGCAAATCCTCACCACGCAGGACGTGAGTAATCTCCATCAGAGCGTCATCGACCGGGTTAACCAGGGTGTAGAGCGGTTCACCGTTGGAGCGGGCGATGACAAAGTCCGGAACCAGGCCGGCCTTGAACTCAATGCGACCGCGAACGAGGTCCTCGAAGACAATGTCCTCGTCCGGCATGCGCAGGCGGATCACCGGCTTGCGACCCTCTGCACGGAAGGCTTCCTTCTGCTCCTCGGTCAGGTTGCGGTCGTAGTTGTCGTAGCCCAGCTTCGGGTCACGGCCGGCGGCCTTGTGGCGCTCCTCAACCTCTTCAGCGGTGGAAAAGGCCTCGTAAGCTTCACCAGCGTCAATGAGGCGCTGCAACACATCGGCGTAGATGTCCTTGCGCTGCGACTGGCGGTACGGGCCGTGCGGACCACCGACATCGATGCCCTCGTCCCAGTCAATACCGAGCCAATTCAGGGCCTCGATGATTGCCTGATAGGACTCTTCGGAGTCGCGAGCGGCATCGGTATCTTCGATGCGGAAGACCAGCTTGCCACCAGTGTGACGGGCATATGCCCAGTTGAACAGGGCGGTGCGGATGAGGCCAACGTGCGGGGTACCGGTTGGCGACGGGCAAAAGCGTACGCGAACATCTGACATGCTTTCCCACGATACCCGCCCTCCCACCTGCAGGCATGCATAGGGTTTTACATAGGGTTACAGAGTCCATTCCCCAGTCACTTCACCGGCGTATCCAGCGGCGCGCAGCCGCTCAACCCAGCTGCGCAGTGGCGCCTCACCGGTGCCCGGCACGCCGCGGCCTGGGAAATCGGCAATCTGGACGTGCGCCGGCAGGCTCACTCTTCCGGCCTCCACATCGGTGAGCCAGGCATCCACGTCCACGCCATTGGCCGCAAAGTGGTAGAAGTCGGCGAGCACGCCAGCACCAGTCTGTTGCGCTAACTCCTCGGCCTGCCAAGGATCGGTAATGGGGTAATCGTCCATCCCGGACAGCGGCTCAATCAACGCGCGGACACCGCTGAGCTCCAGCTGGGCAGTGATCTCAGTCAGTCGGTGCACTTGCAGGTCCGCCAGTTCCCCAGACCGCCCCAGCAGCACGTTAGAGCATTTCAGCCCCGTGGCTCGCGCGATCTGGCTCACTGCTTCCAGGTGCCCCGTGGGCAGCCCGTCTGTATCGAGCACTCCTCGCTGCCCCGCTGTCATGTCCCCTCCCCACAGGTTCATGGCATAAAGACCAAGGCTGTCGTCAAAGAGGTCACAAAAGGCGGAAACCTCATCGGGTGCGGGCACTGCGAGGTCAAATGGCCACCAGAATTCCACGGCCGCGTAGCCGTCGTCACGCGCGGCGTTGACAGCATCGTGCGGGGACATGTGTGCGTAGACCGTAGAACAGTTAATAATGGTGCTCATGACCAAAACGGTAGTAGTAACTGGTGGCGGCGCGGGCATTGGTCGCGAAATTGCTCTGGCTTTCGCCGCCGATGGCTGGCACGTGCATATCTGCGGCAGGCGTATCGACGCGCTCGAGACTGTTGCCGCCGAAGCGGACAACATCACCTACTCCAGGTGTGACATCACCGACCCCGAACAGGTCCGTGCGATGTTTGAGAACGCGCAGGTGGCTACGGGAACCATCGATGTTGCAGTGCTCAATGCGGGGCTGCCCGGCACGCCCGCGGAGTTCGGAGAGACCGGCATTGAAGACTTCCGGGCGGTCATCGATACGAATGTGGTCGGCTCGTACCTGTGTGCACGCGAGGCTTTTTCGCGGATGAAGGCGGGGTGCGAGGGGAAGACAGAGCAAGCGGGCGGCCGAATCCTGGTCAATTGTTCTATCGCAGCGCAGGTGCCGAGAGCACACACGGCGGCGTACGCGACGTCGAAAAGCGCGCTTGCCGGAATGACCCACGTGCTTGCCCTCGACGGACGCGAGTATGGCATCACGGCAACGCGCATTGATATTGGCAATGCGCAGACTGACCTGTTGGGGACGTTCACAGGCAGCGAGCCGATGTTCGATGCCAAGCAGGCTGCGGAAACTTTCCTCTACGCCGCGAATCTGCCGGCAGGTGCCGTCATCGATCAGCTTACGATTACCGCTGCGGGTATGCCCTTTTTGGGCAGGGGTTAGCCTGCCCCTTAAACTGGAGCACAACTGGGTTTAGATTGAGGAGGCGGGTTAGGGCTATGTCCATGGAAAACCACCCCTCTCTGGGCGGCGGAAACGAAGAAGAGCAGCAGGAAAAGTCTCACCCGTCGAACGAGCCTGCAGCGACTCCGAAACGTTCGACGCGCTGGGACACGTCCCGCCCAACCACCGCTCCTGATTTTTTGCTCTCCCGTGCGCACGGCTCCATCCGCACGCAAGGTATTGAAGAGCAGATTTCCGACCCCTGGCTCGCAGCCGAGGGACTGCACTCGGGCATTCACAAAATGGTGGTCGGCGCCCTGCCCTTCGACTTGGACAAGCCCGCCGCCCTGACCGTTCCCCGGGAAGTCATCCGCTCCTCGCAGCCGCTGGAGCCACCCGCGCACTACCGCTGGAACGCACCCAAGCCTCACGCCAGCATCGTCGCTTACGATCCCCCGCTCGATGAGCACGCTGAGCGCATCGCCGCAGCAATCCGCACAATCGAGTACTCGGCGCTGGAAAAGGTCGTGCTCGCGCGCGCCGTGGAACTCGAAATCGATCCCCCGATTGACCCGCTCCTACTCGCATCGCGGCTGATCGACGGATCCCCCAACCGCGATGGCTTTGTCGTGGATCTCTCCCCCGCCGGTTCCGATTATGAGGGCAAGTTGCTCATCGGTTCCTCCCCGGAGATGCTGGTCCGCCGTACGGGCGACATCGTTGAGGCGTTTCCCTTGGCCGGGTCGCTGCCGAGGTCCCGGAATGAAGAGGTGGACCGGGCGTCGGCCCGTCGTTTAGCGGACTCGCGCAAGAACCTAGACGAGCATGCCTTCGTCGTCGACGACATCGCCGACAACTTGGCGCCACTGTGCAGTTCGCTGGATGTTCCGGACAGCCCCGAGCTGATGAGCACCGCCGAGATGTGGCACTTGGCCACGCATATCCGCGGTCGGTTGAAGGATCCGTCGCTGTCCGCGCTGGATTTGGCGCTGGTGGTGCACCCGACACCAGCCATTTGTGGCACGCCGACGGAATCCGCCTTCGGCGTTATTCAGGCCGTAGAGACCAACCGCGGCTTCTACTCGGGCGCTGTCGGCTGGTGCGATGAGAATGGCGACGGTGAGTTCGTGGTCTCCATTCGCTGTGCCGAAATCGACACTGAGGGGTCCGTGGCACGACTATGGGCCGGAGGCGGCATTGTGTCGCACTCCGACCCAGAAGAAGAAGTCACGGAGACCAGCGCCAAGATGGGCACTGTACTCCGCGCTTTTGGAGTTAAGGGCGCTTAAGCCCCTAGCGGCTTAAGCCCGCTCCACCGGGTTGGCCAGCTTGCCAATACCCGGAATCTCGATTTCGATGCGGTCGCCCGGGAACATCGCAGCGGTACCGGCCGGGGAGCCGGTGCAGATGACGTCACCCGGCAGCAGCGTAATCGAGGCGGTGATGAACTCGATGACCTCCGGGATGGACATAATCATCTGGTTGGAGTTGGAGTCCTGCTTAGTCTCGGTAACACCCTCGTGAGTCAGGTGCGCCTTGATTGGAAGCTCGTTGTAGTCCAGCTCCGTCTGGATCCACGGGCCCAGCGGGCAGAAGGTATCGATGCCCTTTGCGCGCGCCCACTGACCGTCGGCGAACTGCAGGTCACGGGAAGAAACATCATTGACGATGGTGTATCCGAAGATCACATCGTGAGCGTTTTCCTTCTTGACGTTCTTGCACGGCTTACCAATAACCAGTGCCAGCTCGCCCTCAAACTCGACGTTAGTGGCGAAATCCGGAATGCGAATCGGCGCTTCCGGACCAATAACGGCCGTCGGCGGCTTAATGAACATCGTCGGCGGCAGCGATTCTGCCGACTTCTTGAACACCTCGGCGACGTGGTCAGCGTAGTTACGACCAATAGCGATGACCTTCGACGGCAGCATCGGGGCAAGCAGACGTACGTCGGCAAGCGGCCAGGAACGACCAGTCTTATTCAGCTGACCGAAAGGGTGCCCTTCGATCTCGTGCAAAGTAACTTCATTGCCTTCGCCCTCGACGAGCGCGAAGCACATGCCCTCTGGGTGGGCGATTCGAGCAATACGCATAAAAATAGGGTACACGTCACATTGCAATAACTATGCAATGACCCCCACTCTCAAACATGTACGATTTAAACTCCGCGCGATTCCTGCGCAAGCCACACCAACGCACAAGCCAGCGCATCGTTGAACGCATGATGGGCCTTAAAACGGGGAATGCCGTACTTGTCGCACAGTGACCACAACCGCAGCTCATCACGGACCGGCTCGCGGTTGGCTCGCAGAATTGCGTCGTACTCGCGTGTCATCGTGTCCGCCACCGGCACATCAAAGCGCGCATCAAAGTACTTCCGGCACAACGGATCCAGGAAACCAACTTCCATCCGCGCGTAGTGCGCCAGCAGCTTCCGTCCCCGTAGAGCTTCTAACAGCTTGCCGACGGCCACCTCTGCCTCTACCCCGGTTGCGACCATGTCGTCGGTAAGCCCATGCACCGTCGCCGACTCGCCGACGCTCACCTCCTCGCGCTCTGGGCGAATGAGAAGGTGACCCGACTCTTCCAGCACGATGTCGCGGCCTTCGACGGCAACCCAACCGATGGAAAGCAACTGATCTTTGGAGGGATCCAGACCGGTGGTTTCCACATCGACCGCGAGCCAAGCATTGTCGCGGATAGGTGCGTCCAAGAGTTTCTTGCGGGGTTTGAAAAACTTCAACATTGCGCGCTCACGACATCGCCCGGATGGGATACTTCGCCCCGAGGCTCTGCTGCAACTTGCGGATAACACCAAACGCATCGCGCAGGTGCTCGCGTTCCAGGCTGGAGAGACGCTTCGGGTAGATGTGGTTATTCGGCTGCTCGCCAGCGTTGAACTGGGCCTGCTGGTGATGAAGCTGCACCGTGCACAGGAACTCGAACGCATCCGCCAGATCCTGCGCACCCTGACGGCTCACGCTTCCGGCACCCGCACTCGCCGCCAAGCGTTCACGCGTCGACAGCTGTGGCAGGCCGGCCGCCACAGTAAATAGACGCGCCATCTGCACCACAGCAGCAGTTCCCCCCTTTTTGATGTCCAGGGTCTCTGCGTGATCGCCGCCCTTTTCCAGCACTAGGCCCCGGAAGAAGCCGAGCGGCGGCTCCCGCCAGGCCGCGAGCTTGGCCAAGTGCGCATGCAGGCGCTGCGACCCCTGAGCCAGCGGCAGGTAGGCCGCACGAAGGCTCTCTACCAGTTGCACGTCGCCCGCTACCCCACGCATGTCGAAGAAGGTCTGTGCATGTAACAGGGCCTCTGCCTCCGGTGCCGTAATCCACCCGTGGAACGTGCGCAGCCACTGCGACTTGGTCATCCTCCACGCAGGATTGCTGGCCATCATGTCCCCTGGACAGAGCGGATAACCGACTCGGTCGAGGTTGGTGCAAATCTCGTCGCTAAGCGCGGCGAAATAGTCAGCATGAGCGTCGGCGTCGTAGTCGTCGGCGAGAACAAGCGCATTGTCCTGATCGGACGCGAGCCCCATCTCCCCGCGCCCATGCGAACCCAGTACCGCAAAGGCGTAGCTGACTGGTGGCGGCCCAAGCTTTTCCTCCGCCAGCGCAACCAGGCGTCGGGTGACAGCATCGGCCACGGCAGTCAGCAGCTTGGCGACCTCCTCCCCCGAATCACCTCGGTCAATAAACCGGCCGACAATCCGCCGCGCGTTCTGAGCAATCTCCGCAATCTCCGAGATATCGCTCTTCCGCGCCAGCGTCGCCGTCGCGTACACGGGATCGGTGTGCAGACTGCGCAGCAGGTCACCAATGACAATCATGCCGACCACTCTCGTCCCGTCGTGCACCGGCAGATGATGGTAACCGCGCTCAGCCATCAGCAGCATGGCCTCAAAAACCAGCAGGTCGGGACTGATGGTTTCCGGGTTCCCGGTCATCACTTCGCTTACAAGCGTCGCCGCGGGCTTCGCCTCTGCCAGCACTCGACGACGGAGGTCACGGTCAGTGATGATGCCGACGAGCGGGCTCTGGTTGGCGCCTGCAGACTCCATTACGAGCAAACTGGAGACATTCCGCTCCGTCATAATCTGCGCCGCCTCTTGTACTGTCGCATCAGCACTGCAGGTCACCAGCGATGTTTCCATCAGATCCGCAACCCGTGTGCGCAATGACTCCGATGCCGCAGTACTCCGCAGCTTCGATGCCACTGCGCGAATGCGCGCGTTCTCACCGCCGTAATAGCGCCGGACCTCTACGAACTGCTCATTGAGCTGGTCAAAAACCTCCTTGGAGATCACTAGGAATACGCAGTCCTCCACTGCCGTCATCGTGTATAGCGAAGGGTCACTGCTCAGCAGCGTCGAATAGCCGAAATGATCTCCCACATCTCGCCTGTCCAACAGCGTGCCAGCTGGGTCAAAGAGATCCACCATGCCGGAGCGAATAATGAAACAGCTGTTGTTATCCGCACCCGCCCGGATAATCTCCGTTCCACGACGGGCATAGCGCATGGTCAAAAGCGGTGGGATAGTCGCGCGCTCTTCATCGTTGAGGTCCGAAAAGGGGCGAGTATGGCTGAGGAAGTCTGCGATTTCCGCAAGCTCGACGGTCATGGGGTCAATTATCCCCTATTTTTGCTCCCAATAGGACTGATTTGCGGGAATACTCGACCTTATGACCAATTCCACACACAGCGCTTCAACAAATTCCGAATGGCCGCTCGACGCCCACATCCTCGGCAGGATGGACAAGCTCGCGGCACTCGTCGCCACGCTTGACGACGACGCCTTCAATGCAACCCTCCCCATCCCAGCCATTAACTCCCTGGCCGTGCTGTTACGACATGTGACCGGATCCGCGAGGTACTGGCTCGAGCGCGTCTGCCTTGGGCGTGATTATGTCCGTGATCGCGATGGGGAGTTTTCTGCTCATTGCAGTGTTTCGGAAGGGCTGGAGATTTACCACCGTGACCGCGCGGCCATTGAATCCGCGCTGGTGGAGTTGCAAGGCGTGGACCGCGCTGGTGCTCCTGCTGTTATTCCTACCGATAAGGACCGTTGGTGGTGCGGCAGCATCGAAGGCGTGATTGTGCATGTCTTCCACGAGGCGGCTCAGCACCTGGGACATGCGGAGATTACGAGGGATGCGCTAGTGGCAGGACTGGGAGGGGGTGATTCCGATAACGGCGCAGGAAGCTCATCCCCATACCCCCTTGACACCATCATCGATGTACTTCGCCAGGTCGGACATGCGTCGGACTTCATCGAGCACACCGCCGACGGTAAGACTCACATCACTACCGTCGATGGCAAAACTGTGATTGCCTAGCCCTCTCCCCCCCTATTTTTTACTGCGCTACTTCAAAGCAGCAGCAATGCGGTCGCCAACCTCAGCGGTCTTGATCGGGCCACTACCGCGAGTAGCCATGTCAGCTTCCACAGCAGCCTCGATGCGCTGAGCGTCTTCCTCACGACCCAGGTGGCGCAGCATCATGGCACCCGACAGAATGGCTGCGGTCGGGTCAGCGATCCCCTTGCCAGCAATGTCGGGAGCGGAGCCGTGAACGGGCTCAAACATGGACGGGTTGGTATTAGAGGCGTCAATGTTGCCGGACGCCGCCAGGCCGATACCGCCCGACACTGCACCAGCCTCATCAGTAATGATGTCGCCGAAGAGGTTGTCGGTGACGATGACGTCGAAACGCGAAGGATTAGTGACGAGGTAGATCGTCGCAGCGTCGATGTGCGAGTAATCGACATCTACCTCTGGGTATTCCTTAGCGACCTCATCGACCGTGCGCTGCCACATACCGCCACCGTGCACCAACACATTGGTCTTGTGGACAAGGGTCAGCTTCTTACGACGGGTCATAGCCAGCTCGAAGGCGTAGCGAACAACGCGCTCAGCACCGAAGCGGGTATTGACGGAGGTCTCGTTGGCAACCTCGTGTGGCGTGCCGACGCGAATCGCACCGCCGTTACCGGTGTAAGCACCTTCGGTTCCCTCGCGGACGAC
This sequence comes from Corynebacterium sp. HMSC073B01, assembly GCF_001838255.1. Classification (NCBI taxonomy): domain Bacteria; kingdom Bacillati; phylum Actinomycetota; class Actinomycetes; order Mycobacteriales; family Corynebacteriaceae; genus Corynebacterium; species Corynebacterium sp. HMSC073B01. Next base: position 75,314 of record NZ_KV836177.1, read on the forward strand.
CACGAAATCAATTTCGCCCGGGTTCTTCAGCGGTGACTCGACACCCGGGAAGAGCTTGGAAGGACGCAGGTTGACGTGGTGATCCAGCGCGAAGCGCATCTTCAGCAACAGGCCGCGCTCGAGAACACCCGGAGGAACGTTCGCCGGGTCACCGATAGCACCGAGCAGAATAGCGTCGTGCTCACGCAGGGAGTCGAGATCGGCGTCGGTAAGCAGTTCGCCATTGCGCAAGTAGCGACGCGAGCCGAGGTCGTACTCGGTGGTGTCGAACTCGCCGATAGCAGCCTTGAGCACCTTCAGTGCCTCTGCCGTAACTTCCGTGCCGATGCCATCACCCGGGATGACGGCGATCTTCAGCTTTCCTGCCTCAGTCATTTTTTGAGATACCCTTCTCACTATATGGACACAAATGAGTGTAGCAGAACCTAGCGCTCACCCCCGTCACTGTCTGCGCGATTTTTACCATCTCCATCGTTTTCACAATCCACCCCGCCTACTGCTCTCTCCTTTTCCATATCCCGCCGCACCTTATCCACTAGGCCGCGGAGATTGTCATGCAATTTGCGACGTTTCTCATTGTGCTCAGCCAGCGCAGCGGTCTTCTTTTCAGTCTGCGAGGCAAAGGTGTAACGACCATGCCCAGTGTGCTCTTTTTCCGACTGCGCAAACGGCCCTTCATCACAAGAGAGGAACGTCCAAGCTTCGATCCCATCATCACCTCGAACAACTCGCCACATACCGGCAGTTTTGAGGTTGTGGTGCCTTCGACAGAGACAATGGAGATTATCTGTGTGCGTGACCCCTTCCTTTTGCCGCTCACCACCGGAAAGGCTGTGATCAAATTCCACAATATGGTCGATATCGCACTTTTCCGCGGGGACATCGCATCCAGGAAAACTACACACCGTCACGGGCACGCACGAATGCACGCTGAGACTCGGAGGGCCGATACCCCTCAACCGCACTATCCCCCAGCACCCGCAATGTCGATACCCGCTTCAGCCAAGACTCGGCCACCAGCGAAGAAAGCCAACCTGCGCCAGCGAGCCACACTGGAGTGTTTTCCGGTTCGCCATCCTCCCCGGGAGAGAGCACTCGGAAGAGTTCCAGATTCACCTCCACCTCACAAGTACCGCGTAACGCATGCATGAAAGCTGCCGCGCGACTCACTTTCATCTTCTTAGCCACTGCGTCGATAATTGCAAGGGCTTCCACTGCATGATGCCGCTCGAGGACAGTAGTCAGTGTCGTAACTCCAGCGTCACCATGTTCATCAACTGCGATAAACTCCTTAGCCGTCATACGATCGCCGAAGTAGTCGAGAGCCGCAGCTTGAACCTCCCGTACCTCCTCCGACTCCACGGGATTATCCGCCGACCCTCCATCCGCCTCGACCTGGTATGCCGCCGCATCAATTGCAGCATCTACGGTCGCCTCCACATTCCGGGCCAGGACCCTATCAGCCTGCAACCCAGCGACATCCACATCACGTGGCCGCACTTCCGGAGCACACTCACCAATCACTCGCTGCACCCGCGTTGCCATCGCACGCACGCCACGGAGTGCCTCCCCGTCGCGCCTAGGCTTAACGACGTCCACGAGACCCGACTCCACTGCGTCAACCTTGTCATCGGCTACAGGTCGGGTATGTTTACCAAGCATTGCTAAATGCCTCATCGACAAATGCCCGCGCTCCTGACACATTTCCGCTAGTTGCGGCATACGTCCAAGCATGTAGCCAATTTCCATATATTTGTTCACTTCGGCGCGTGAGATTCCAAGCACCACCGACCAATAAGCCAAATGAGCTTCGACATCGCCATCATCTGGTGGTGCGACCCGCTGAGCGATAACCATCTCCAGACGATTAATCTCGCGCATCACTTCAGCGAGCGAATGAGCCCTCACCTCATGGCTGAACCGAAATTCCCCACACGATTCCAACTCTGACATTGCACTGTCCCCTCCCTAACGAGGTCCCCTAACGAACAGTTCTTTATCAATTCGCCCACACCATATCCCCCCACCCCGGATTCAAACCGCTGCGCACCCCAAAAATCTCCACATTACTCGAACACTATTTCGAACTAAAGCCGAAAGAAAATCCCGCCCTACGACGCAAACTTCGTCGTAAAGCGGGAACCGCACTAGAAACCTAGTCGACCGGCTTCATGGAACCGTTTTCGAGGAAACGACGGTGGAAGTCATAAGAAGTACCCAGGTCATGCGGAGTATGCAGGTACGGGGTGACCCTCTCAGCACGCTCAACGTATTCGAGCAGCGCCTCCTTGTACATCGGGTGCGCACACTTCTCAATGACAACACGGGAACGCTGACGCGGCGCCAGCCCACGGAGGTCAGCCAGACCCTGCTCAGTGATGATGACCATCACGTCATGCTCAGTGTGGTCAACGTGAGAGACCATCGGCACGATTGCGGAAATGTCGCCATTCTTAGCCAGCGACGGGGACACAAACGTAGAGATGTAGGCGTTTCGGGTGAAGTCACCGGAACCGCCAATGCCGTTCATCATGCGGGAGCCAGCCACGTGAGTGGAGTTGACGTTGCCGTAGATGTCAGCCTCAATCATGCCGTTGGTGGTAATCAGCCCCATGCGGCGGACCAGACCCGGGTTGTTGGAGATGTCCTGCGGACGCAGAACAATCTTCTCGCGGTAGTCAGCAGCATTCTCATTCATACGAGCTGCGTACTCCGGGGACAGCGAGAATGCGGTACCGGAAGCCACGGTCAGCTTGCCAGCATCCATCAGGTCGACCATGCCGTCCTGGATAACCTCAGTGAAGGAGGTCAGGTTCTCATACTTGGAGTCGAGCAGGCCTGCGAGCACAGCGTTCGGAATGTTACCGACACCCGACTGCATCGGCAGCAGGTTCTCCGGCAGACGACCGGCCTTGACCTCCCCATCGAGGAAGTCGAGCAGGTAGCCGGCAATGGCCTTAGAGTCATCGTCCAGCGGCTTGAACGGCGAGTTACGGTCCTCGGCGTTCGTCTCGACGACAGCGACAACCTTATCGACATCGATCTGAACATCCGGAGTGCCGATGCGGTCCCCCGGGTTCACAATCGGAATCTCCTTACGGTTCGGAGGCAGCCCAACACTGTAGATGTCGTGCATACCCTCGAGATCCTCGGACTGCCAGGAGTTGACCTCAATAATGATCTTCTCTGCAGCATTCAAGTAAGAAATGCTGTTACCAACCGAAGAGGAAAGAATCAGGGATCCATCGGCCTTAATGCGAACAGCTTCGACCACAGCAACATTGACCGGGCCAAAGAAGCCCTGCTCAGTCATCGGGCCAGAGTGCGACAGGTGAATATCACTATAGAAGGCATCGCCTGCATTAATACGGTTACGCATTCCCGGGTCGGACTGGTACGGCATACGCCACTCAACACCATTGGCCTTCGCCAGCGCACCATCAAGTTCCGGAGCGGTAGACGCGCCGGTCAAGACCTTAATCTTGAACTCGTCGCCACGCTCGTGAGCGGCCTCCATGCGCTCAGCGAGAGCCGGCGGGACAACCTTCGGGTAGCCAGCACCGGTAAATCCGGCAAAGCCCACCATGTCTCCGTGGTTAATGAACTGCGCCGCCTCCTGCGCGGTCATCACCTTGGATTTGAGACCAGCATGGGCAATACGATCTGACATGAATTCACCTTTCTATATCCCCCAACGCGACTATCGGGGGTAGTGCCTCGAACACCAAAGCACACCCCCAACCCTATCAACGAAGCGGTTAGTGCCTTTCATTCAGATGCCCGAAAGCGCCCCCATTTTAGGCACACTTCACGCGACACTAAAGCCGACTACAACACCGTTTTATGCCCTACGTCACAACTGTCTGACAATAAGCCGTACGACACATTTACGACCCCTCGCCTAGCTCAATTCGCGCAGTAGTTATTGATAATCATTTTCAGTACGCTAATCTTGTCGGGTGACTTCTACCGAATTTTCTGATAGCACCACCGAGACCACTCCCGTCACCGTCCTGTCCGGATTCCTGGGCGCCGGCAAGACCACCCTCCTCAACAACCTCCTGGCAAACTCACAGGGGCGCAAAATCGCGGTCATCGTCAACGACTTCTCGGAAGTCAACGTCGACGCCGCCCTCATCGAGCAAGGCACATATCTCGAGCGCGGCGAGGACCGTTTCATCGAAATGTCCAACGGCTGCATCTGCTGCACGCTGCGAGATGACCTCGTTGAAAACGTCGGCAAGCTCGCGCGCAGCGGCAAGTTCGAGCACATCGTCATCGAATCCACCGGCATCTCCGAGCCCATGCCAGTCGCCGCTACCTTCGAGTGGGAATTCGACGACGGCCGTCGCCTCGCCGACATCGCCCCCATCGACACGATGGTCACGCTCGTCGACGCCTCTACATTCCTCGACAGTCTCCGCCAGGGACGCGCACTGCCTGACGACGAACGCACGGTCGCCGACCTCCTCGTCGACCAGGTGGAATTCGCCGATCTCATCCTCATCACCAAATCCGACCTCGCCGGCGAAAAGCTCACCGGCGGTACCGAGGAAACGATCCGCGCAATGAACCCCCGCGCACGCATCGTCCGCGTGACTAACGGCGAAATCGCCACCTCTGCCATTCTCGACGCATCGCTTTACGACGAAGGTACCGCGGCCACTTTCCACGGATATGCAGAAGAACTTGCGAATCCCCACACGCCGGAGACTGAAGAATACGGCATTTCTTCGGTTGTTTTCCGAGGCAATCGACCCTTCGACCGCGAACGACTAATCAAGGCTCTCCGCGGCACAAAGGGGCTCGTACGATCCAAGGGGCACTGCTGGATTTCCGACCGCCTCGAAGTCGCCCACGTGTGGAGTCAGGCGGGGCCGAACCTGAAAATCACCCCTGCCGTCATGTGGGCGCAGACCGATGTCCCACCATCCAATGAGGTCGTACTCATCGGTGTGAAATTTAACCCAGAGGCCACACTGCAAGCGTTCGAGGATGCCATGCTGACCGACGAAGAAGTGCGGGAATTGCTGTAACAAAGCCCCTGGAAGAGCGCCGATAAACGACCCGCTGAAGCGATCAGAGTGTCATAAATCACTTCTCAACCTGCGGGTGTGGCAACACACTGTTAGCGCATGCTAGGTTAGGCGACAAAACTAAAGTCGAACAGTCTATCTAGGAGATGACATGTCTGATCGCATCGCACATGCCGGTTTGCGCGGCAAGGTAATGACCGCCGACGAGGCTGCACAGTTTATCAATCATGGTGATGCCCTCGGCATCTCTGGCTTCACCGGTGCTGGCTACCCGAAGGCTCTGCCGACTGCGCTGGCAAACCGCGGCAAGGAACTCCACGCCAAGGGTGAAGAGTTCGCTGTCGACATCTACACTGGCGCTTCCACTGCCCCGGACTGTGACGGCGTGATGGCAGAAGCTGACATCATCCGCTACCGCATGCCGTACCAGGGCGATCCGGCACTGCGTAAGTCCATCAACTCGGGCAAGGCGAAGTACCAGGACATCCATCTCTCCCACTCCGCGCTGTACATCGAGCAGGGCTTCCTGCCGATTGACGCCGCAATTGTTGAGGTCACTCGTATTACGGAAGATGGACACCTCGTTCCGTCGTCAAGCGTTGGCAACAACGTCGAGTGGATGGACAACGCTGACAAGATCATCATTGAGGTCAACTCGTGGCAGTCCGAGGAACTCGAGGGCATGCACGACATCTACCGCATTCAGCACCTGCCTAACCGCACGCCGGTGCCGATCAACGCTCCGGGTGACCGCATTGGCACCCCTTACATCGACATCAACCTGGACAAGGTTGTCGCAGTTGTCGAGACCAACGCGCCGGACCGCAACTCCCCGTTCAAGCCGTTGGATGAGACCTCGAAGGCCATTGCCGGCCACTTCCTCGACTTCCTCGAGGGCGAAGTTCGCGCGGGTCGCCTGGCTTACGACCAGTACATCATGCAGTCGGGCGTCGGTAACGTTCCGAACGCCGTGATGGCGGGTCTGTTGGACTCCAAGTTTGAGAACATCAAGGCCTACACCGAGGTTATTCAGGACGGCATGATTGACCTGATTGACGCAGGTAAGATGACCGTCGCTTCGGCTACCTCCTTCTCCCTGTCTCCGGAAGCTGCCGAGCGTATGAACAACGAGGCTGCTCGCTACCGCGAGAACATCATTCTGCGCCCGCAGCAGATTTCTAACCACCCGGAGGTTGTCCGTCGCGTCGGCCTGATCGCCACCAACGGCATGATTGAGGCCGACATCTACGGCAACGTCAACTCCACCCACATCAACGGCTCCCGAATGATGAACGGCATCGGTGGTTCCGGTGACTTCACCCGTAACGCCTTCGTTTCTTCGTTCATCTCGCCGTCGCTGGCGAAGGACGGTGCGATTTCGACTATCGTTCCGTTCGCTTCGCACATTGACCACACCGAGCACGACGCCATGGTCATCATCACCGAGCGTGGATTCGCTGACCTGCGTGGCCTGGCACCACGTGACCGCGTGGCGAAGTTGATTTCCGTTGCACACCCGGAGTACCAGCCACTGCTGGAGGAGTACTACGAGCGCGCGCTGAAGACCGCTCCGGGCATGTCTACCCCGCACGATCTGCGTACTGCTTTCGACTTCCACGTCAACATGATTGAGAAGGGCTCGATGAAGGGCTAGGCAGTAGGGCTACGGCTGCATAGATCAGCTGGGAAACAAAAATCCCCTCCATGCGGAGGGGATTTTTCATGCAGTAGAAGCTGCGCTAGAGACTAGCTCTAAAACGTCTAGGCGCTCAGAACTAGTCCAGCTCAAGCTGCAGAGCGTGGGTAGCGGAGATCTCCTCGGTAATCTTTTCGACGAGCTCCTCCGGAACCTCCTTGGAAACGCGCAGCACCAGGATGGCAGTCTGATCTGCTTCCTGCGGAGACAGAGCAGCAGCCTCGATGTTGATGCCGGACTCACCCAGGGTGGTAGCAACGCAACCCAGAGCGCCCGGAACGTCCTTGTACAGCAGGAAGAGGTTACGGCCCTGAGCACGCATGTCGATGCCGCGGCCATTGATACGGACAATCTTCTCGACGCGGTTCAGGCCAGTGAGAGCACCAACGACGGTAGCGGTGGAGCCATCAGCACCGATGACCTTGACTTCGAGAACGGAGCGGTGGGAGACGGACTCCGGCTCGGTCTCGACAGTGAAGGTCACACCACGCTCTTCTGCGATACGCGGAGCGTTGACGAAAGTGACCGGCTCTTCCACCATGAGGGAGAACAGTCCACGGATTGCTGCCATACCCAGAACGTTAACGTCCTCAGTGTGCAGCTCACCGCGAGCGGTGACCTCAACAGCGGCCGGAGCGCCCTCGAGCAGACCGCCAGCAACCAGCCCCAGCTCACGAGCCAGCTCGAGCCACAGGGCCACCTCTTCACCGACAGCGCCACCGGAAACGTTGACAGCATCCGGGACGAACTCGCCAGCCAGTGCCAGCAGCACGGACTTAGCGACATCGGTACCCGCACGGTCCTGAGCCTCAACGGTGGAGGCACCCAGGTGCGGAGCACAAACAGTTTCCGGCAGACCAAACAGCGGGGAATCCGTGCACGGCTCGGTCGCGTATACGTCGAAGCCAGCACCGCGGATGTTGCCTGCCTTGATCGCGTCGGCAAGCGCCTGCTCGTCGACGAGACCGCCGCGGGCAGCGTTGATGATGATCTGGCCCTTCTTGGCCTTGCCCAGGAGCTCAGCATCGAACATGCCAGCGGTTTCCTTGGTCTTCGGCAGGTGGATGGTCACGAAATCAGCGCGAGACATCAGGTCTTCCAGCTCAACCAGCTCAACACCGAGCTGAGCAGCACGAGCCGGGTTCGCGTACGGATCGTACGCAATGATGTTGGTCTCGAAAGCAGCGAGACGCTGCGCAAACAGCTGGCCGATGTGACCGAAACCGACGATACCGACGGTCTTGCCGAAGATTTCGACACCCTTGAAGGAAGAGCGCTTCCACTCTCCCTCACGCAGGGACGCGTCCGCAGCCGGCAACTGGCGAGCGGTGGCCAGCAGCAGTGCGATTGCGTGCTCACATGCAGAGTGAATATTAGAGGTCGGAGCGTTGACAACCATGACGCCGCGCTTGGTAGCGGTATCGATGTCGACGTTATCCAGGCCAACGCCGGCGCGACCGACGATCTTCAGATTCGGAGCAGCCTCGAGGACTTCCTGATCCACGGTGGTAGCGGAGCGGACGAGAAGTGCGTCAGCATCACCAACCGCAGCCAGGAGCTCAGCGCGGTTCGGGCCATCTACCCAACGGACCTCAACGGAATCCCCCAATGCGTCCACAGTGGACTGTGCCAGCTTGTCGGCGATGAGGACAACGGGGCGAGCGTTCTGGCTCACAAGCATCTCCTGGTTTGTCTCGAAAAGTTTATGCAGTATGTGCGGTGTCACTTAAGAAAACTACTAAAGCGTGCACGCGCATTACGTCTCATCATAAACTCTGGGGGTGAGACACGGGGGGACTTACCTAAGCAAAACGGCGCTTACTACCCTTTGTTTAGGGAGTAAGCGCCGTTGCCCCCGACATTCAAGTCGGCAAATATTTCGCGTTATATTTTTATTTCTGCTGGTCTATAACCTACTGGTACGTAACCAACCACGGACGCGGCTCGATGTTCATGGTCTCCTCAGGAGTAAACATCGGCTGATCCTCGTCGATGAAGTTCTTCCACGCCTCGAAAATCTCCGGCTGCAAATCCTGCAACATGACGTTCCAGGTCTCAAACTTCTCCTGCGCGGTGCCATGGCCGTCGGCATGCAGAACGAATGCGAGCTCCGGGTGCGACAGATCCAGCGTCTCACGGTCGCGAATCATCTGTAGCTGGAACTGGTGCAGCATCAGCATCTTCTGCGGAAGGTTGTTCTTACGAGTCAGCTCAGCCAGCCAATCAGCAACGCGGTTGACTTCTTCAGCCTTAACGTGACCAACCTGAGTCGCCGGAACCTGCCCCGGTTCCATCTTCCACTCCGGGTCCAGCGCCAGACCGACGTTTGGCATCTTCAGCAGTTCTTCGTAGAACTTGGCCTGGTCCAGGAAGTCTGCACTACCCGGCTGCAGGTCGATGATGACGTAGCCGCCGGCCTTGGTCATGGCCTCGACGTACGGCTTCAGAGCCTCAACCGGAGCTGGCTCGGAGTAGTCACCGCGTGGACCCGGGTCAGCCTGCGCGACCGAAGCGATAATCTCGAAGGCCGGCAGTACCGGGTCATCAGCGAACTTCTCGTACTGCTTGACGTAGTCCTTCGCACGTGCGACGGCATCCTCCGGATCATCCTCGCCCATCACGCCCAATGGAGCGACACCTGGGTGACCATACGTTGCAATCAGATGACGACCGGGGAACAGCAGTGTGCCTCCACCTGGCAGCTCCTTAACCTTGTCATCTTTGGCAAGCTCGATGGACTGATCAAACTTGTCCTTATCGCCGAAAACCTTACCCAGAGCAATCAGGGACTCGCCGTCGCGAGCAGCGGAAATCGACTCAGAGGTAGCACGCGCGTCGCCCACCGGCAACCAACTGACCTTCAGGCCAGCGGCACGGGCCGTAGCAATGGAGGCCAAACCGGTACCCGGTGCGGCCAGTGCCAATGTGTCCTTGACCTCCTTCGGAGATCCCTTCGGCAGGGTGACGCTCTCCTGTCCCTTGTCGTCCTGCCCATCGCTGGCGCGATCCTGAGCCTCCTGGTTGGCTGCCCCATCCTTCGTTGCATCGCCCTCGACGACAGTTGGCTTCTCCGGATCCATCTCAACGACAGCGCGAGTCGGCTTCGACTCCGTCTCCTTGAGAACCTTAAACTCGGTACCGACGAGCTCCTTAAGGCCATCGGTCGTACCCGGATCCGCAATGATCTGACGGCCCTCTTCCCCAGTCAGGTCAACTGCCCCCACAGTAAGGACTGTCTTTGCGCCCAGGCGGTCAATCTCTTTTTCCACATCGGCGATATCGGCGCCGGTATCACGGCCACGAGCATCCTTCTTCGGGCTCTTGGCGGTACTGTCATCTTCCGCATCTTCGGCAGAACCAGCCACTAGCATCGGCAGACCAGCAGCAACCGCGATGCCTGCCGCCCTACGCTGCTCAGCAGAGCCTGCCGAGGAAACGACAACCGCTTCCGAACTGTCGATCAGGCTTTCCGACGCTGCGATGTCGTCGCTAAGCACCGTCGATTCAGCGTCCACCTTCTTCGTGGAAACAGCGCTGTCGGAATTTCCACACGCGACCAAGGCGCTTGACCCCAACGCCAGGCTGACCGTCAGGGCAACGGTTGCCGTCACGCGCCGCGTCATTGCGGATACTCGCACATTTACCTCCGTGAAATGATTTGATTTCAACGATTAGACTATCGAACGTCTTTGTTGAGGGAGACCTTTCAACCCAGATTAGAACCCCGGATAGGACTGGGGCTACACCCGTTTGGCAGTAGTTGCTTTTGGCTCAGACGTTTATTCCACACGTCTACCCCACACGGTTCAGTGAAAGAATACTAGTGAGAGAGATACGAAAAGGGCCTCATCACGGCGGTGAAGCTCAGTGATGAAGCCCTACTTCGCGAACAAGCGAGGGATTCGCTTAAGCAACAAACTTAGGCAGTCTCAGCGCGAGCGTCGACCTTAACCCAGCTCATCAGGTCGCGCAGCTTGGAGCCGACCTCTTCAATCTGGTGGTTGTTGTAGGAAGCGCGCAGGTCCTCGAGCTCCTTGTTGCCGCCCTCGACGTTGGCAATCAGGCGCTTGGTGAAGGTGCCGTCCTGAATGTCAGACAGAATCTCGCGCATGTGCTGCTTGGTATCAGCGGTAATAACGCGCGGGCCAGACAGGTAGCCACCGAACTCAGCGGTGTCGGAGACCGAGTAGTTCATGTTGGCAATACCGCCCTCGAACATCAGGTCAACAATCAGCTTCAGCTCGTGCAGGCACTCGAAGTATGCCATCTCCGGCTCGTAGCCAGCTTCAACCAGAACCTCGAAACCGACCTTGACCAGTTCCTCGGTGCCACCACAGAGAACAGCCTGCTCACCGAAGAGGTCGGTCACAGTCTCTGCCTCGAAGGTGGTCGGGATAACGCCAGCGCGGGCGCCACCGATAGCTGCAGCGTAGGACAGAGCCAGGTCGCGGCCCTCGCCCTTCGGGTCCTGGTCAACGGCAATCAGGCACGGAACGCCCTTGCCATCGACGAACTGACGACGAACCAGGTGACCCGGGCCCTTCGGAGCAACCATACCGACGGTGATGTTGTCAGCCGGCTTGATGAGGTCGAAGTGGATGTTCAGACCGTGGCCGAAGAACAGCGCGTCGCCGTCCTTCAAGTTCGGCTCGATGTCCTCGCTGTAAACCCTTGCCTGGGTGGTGTCCGGAACCAGCACCATAATGACGTCTGCCCATGCAGCGGCATCTGCGTTGGACTTAACCTCGAAGCCAGCTTCCCGAGCCTTCACAGCGGACTTGGAGCCTTCACGCAGACCGATAACAACCTCGACACCGGACTCGCGCAGGTTCTGAGCGTGAGCGTGGCCCTGGGAACCGTAGCCCAGGATGGCAACCTTACGTCCCTGGATGATGGACAGATCAGCATCGTCGTCGTACAGCAGTTCAATAGCCATTAAAGTTAGCCTCTTTTCGAATCGGATTCGTTAAAAATCTTAGCGTTTAGTTGTTAGCGGGCCTGGAGCATCGGCTTCGGCCCACGTGCCATTGCGACGGTACCGGACTGAATGAGCTCACGGATACCAAACGGCTCGAGGACCTCCAGCAGGGCTACAAGCTTCGAGCGCTCACCCGTCGCCTCAATGATGACAGACTCTTGAGAAACGTCCACCACACGGGCACGGAAGAGATTGGCGGCATCGACTACCTGCGGACGATTGGTGTTGTCGCAGGAAACCTTCACCATCAGCAGTCCGCGCGACACCATGGTCTCTGGGGGCTGGCGGACCACTTTCAGCACGGGCACCAGCTTGTTCAGCTGCTTAGTGATCTGTTCGATCGGCAGCGTCTCCGTCTCAACCACGACGGTGATGCGGTTGACTCCCTCGGTCTCAGTTTCACCCGAGGTAATCGACTGGATGCTGAAACCTCGACGGGTGAACATGCCCGCAATGCGGACCAGAATACCCGGCTCATCGAGGGTCAACACGGATAGAGTGTGCAGTTCAGCCATTTTGGGACTCACTTCCTGTTGCTTCGGATCCCGATTAGCGGGTCTTCATGGACGGGTGGTTAGCGTCGGGCTGCTTCGCGGCGTCCTCGGCGTTGTCCACAACAGTGCCGTGGATGTCAGCCGGGGCCTCAGCTGCTGAATTCTCATCGTTGAACAGCGGGCGCAGACCGCGGGCGTATTCGACCTCATCATTGGACTTGCCAGCTGCCACCATCGGCCACACCTGAGCATCCTCACCGACAATGAAGTCAATAACCACCGGTCGGTCATTAATCTCGCGTGCCTTCTTAATCGCCGCCGCGACATCTTCCTTCTTGGTCACGCGGATCGCCACGCAGCCAAGCCCCTCGGAGAGCTGGACGAAGTCCGGCAGGTAGGAGTTATCCTCCGGGCGCAGCTTGGTGTTGGAGTAGCGCTGATCGTAGAACAGCGTCTGCCACTGACGAACCATGCCCAGATTACCGTTGTTAATCAAGGCAACCTTGATGGGAAAACCTTCCATTGCACAGGTGGTCAGCTCTTGATTGGTCATCTGGAAGCAACCATCACCGTCGATGGCCCAGACTTCCTTTTCTGGAGCAGCCGCCTTGGCACCCATCGCAGCCGGGATTGAGTAGCCCATCGTGCCGGCACCACCGGAGTTAAGCCAGGTGCGCGGGTTCTCGTACTGGACGAACTGCGCTGCCCACATCTGGTGCTGGCCGACGCCAGCGGCATAGATGGCCTCTGGACCAACGATGTCGGACAGAGTCTGAATTACAAACTGCGGAGCGATTGCACCATCAGCGGGCTCTTCCCACCCGAGGGGGAACTCGTCGCGGAGACCGTCGAGAAGCTTCAGCCAGTCGGCAATCTGCGGGCGACTAAGACCGAGCTTGGTGTAGGACTCGCTAAGTGCGGCAAGGACCTCGCGGGCATCGCCGACGATGGGAACATCAACTTCGCGGAGCTTGCCAATCTCTGCCGGGTCAATGTCGGCGTGGATTACCTTCGCGTTCGGCGCGAAGGAATTCAGATCACCGGTAACACGGTCGTCGAAACGCGCGCCGATAGTGATGAGCAGGTCGGACTTCTGCAGAGCAGCGACGGCTGACACCTTGCCGTGCATGCCCGGCATACCCATGTGCAGCGGGTGCGAGTCCGGGAATGCGCCGCGAGCCATCAGCGTGGTCACGACCGGAACCCCAGTCTGCTCGGCGAACTCGACCAGCTCCTTGGAAGCATCGGCCTTAATGACGCCACCACCGATGTAGAGCACCGGACGCTTTGCCGCAGCAATCATCTCAGCGGCTTCGTCGATCTGTCGCTGGTGCGGGGTTGTCACCGGACGGTAACCCGGCAGGTTGATCTCCGGTGGCCAGGTGAAGTCGATCATCGTGTTCTGGAGGTCCTTCGGGACATCGACCAGAACCGGACCTGGACGACCAGAAGAAGCCAGGTGGAATGCCTCAGCGAGCGCGCGCGGGATGTCCTCAGCTTCGGTGACCATGAAGTTGTGCTTCGTAATCGGCATGGTCACACCGCGGATGTCAGCCTCCTGGAAAGCGTCAGTACCCAGCAGCGGGCGACCGACCTGACCAGTGATAGCGACAACCGGAACGGAGTCCATCTGAGCATCCGCGAGCGGGGTCACCAGGTTAGTAGCACCCGGGCCGGAAGTCGCGATACAGACACCAACCTTGCCGGAAACCTGCGCGTAACCAGTGGCAGCGTGGCCAGCTCCCTGCTCGTGGCGCACCAGGACGTGGCGGAGCTTTTCCGAGTCATAAATCGGATCGTAGAGCGGAAGCACTGCACCACCGGGAATACCGAAGGCTACCTCGACGCCGAGCTCTTCAAGGGATCGGACAATGGCTTGTGCACCAGAAATTCGCTCGGGGGCGCTGGTGCGCGCCTTAGCCGCGAATTGGGCGGGCGATGGGGTGTGCTGCTCGTGCGCGTTCACGATTTCGCTCCTGGATCATGGTGGGCAACTACTCAACACACATTCACGCAAAGAAGCTACGAATGTGGCGTTGGCTACAACCCTAACGTCCACATAGTGAGAAGTCAATCCCGTCAATTGGACACGCCACCCGTATCACACCCCGAGCACCCACCCGATTCCAACGAGAACCCCGCCCCAACTTTGGGAATCACTCTACCCAGAAACTCCCCGACCACGACCCCGGGGACACCCAAGCCTGCACACCCGAGCCCTACACGCCCGAGCCCCGCAAGCCCCAAGTCCAAAGCTCGTCTTTATGCATAATTCTTTACCTTTAAACTCAGCGCATATTAAGGCGAACGACCTACGGTGGATGGCATGGAATTCTTGCAATACATGTTGTTACGGACATGGCAATGGGTGGCCAATAACGGCCTTGCCATCGCATGTCTGGCCATTCTGCTAATTCTTGTTCCCCGTATCCGACGTTTCGTTCTGGCAATTGCGGACGGAAACATCTCCTCTTCAGAGGAGCAGTCCAAGGGACGGCGCGCACTGATTGGCGCTGTGGTTTACATCGTCGAAGTCATTGCATACTTCGTCTTAATCATCGCGATTCTGTCGAAATTCGGAATCTCACTGACCGCCGCCGCTATCCCCGCGACGGTTGTTTCCGCCGCTGTTGGTTTTGGCGCACAGGGAGTCATCGCCGACTTCCTTGGCGGACTGTTCATCATCGCCGAGAAGCAGTACGGCATCGGAGACTGGGTAGAGTTTCACTCCCCTTCGGGCACTGTCCAAGGTGACGTAGTCAATATGACATTGCGCGCCACCACGATCCGAACCCTCAACGGCGAGGAAATCATCGTGCCGAACTCCGAGGCACGCATGTGTATCAACTACTCCTCACAGTGGTCCCGTGCTGTTGTTGAAGTTCCCGTACCGATGACCGCCGGTGGCTCCATTAAGGACCTGGAAGAGCGCACTGTCGCCGCCGCCAAGAGTGCCATCGCACTGGACTCCGTCAAGGATGCAGTTCTCTCCGAGATCAAGCTGCAGTCCTCCACGGAGCTCAATCCGCCGACGGTTATGGGCCTGCCGTGGACCGTCACTATGCGCTTGATTGTCGACTGCAAACCGGGCGACCAATGGCTCATCGAGCGCGCCATCCGCGCCGCAGTCATCGACACTTGGTGGGATGACTACGGCGAGCGCG
Organism: Corynebacterium sp. HMSC073B01; assembly: GCF_001838255.1. NCBI lineage: Bacteria > Bacillati > Actinomycetota > Actinomycetes > Mycobacteriales > Corynebacteriaceae > Corynebacterium > Corynebacterium sp. HMSC073B01. Next base: position 90,682 of record NZ_KV836177.1, read on the forward strand.
CCCAACAGACCCCGTTTGCTCCCGCCGAAGAAATCACCGGTCATGTCCGCGATGACACGATGATCGAACAGCTCAGGCAGGCCGATGCTAAGCAAGAGAAAAAACAACAGCTTGACGACGGCGACAGCGCTCCAACCGAAGTTGTCGAAGCGGTAGCGGACACTACTGCCCAGCCGGATACCGCAGAAACCAAACTGATGGAAACTCAGACCGTCGATAAGCAAGACGGGAACGAGCGATCCGACCTGCCGCATGCGGGTGCTGACCTCGATGATGCTCGACGCGAGCAAGAGGACAGCGGAAGCAACAACGCCATCCGCAAGCTGGTTAGCCACCCTGACTGGAAGACGCTCACGACGCGCCAGAAAATCCGGCGAATCCTCTCTGCAGGTGGACGTGCTCGCGTTTCGACAATCATGCTCTTGGCAACCCTAATTGTCCTCGGCGTTTTGAATCTCATGACGGTCGAGACCGAGGGCGGCCCATCCGGATGGCTAGCACCGAGCAGGTGGAGCGATCGGGTAACGACACAGGAAGAGGACTCGGAAGAGTCGTCAGCTCCGCAATCATCGAACCAGCCGACTAGTACCACACAGAGTGTGCAGCCCACCGAGACTTCACAGCAGACTCAGACATCACAGAATCAGCCGTCCGAGACTTCACAGCAGCCTCAGAGCACGCAGAACCGCGCACCTTCGACCGCCACCTCCACCGAGCCAGACTCTACTCAGAGCAACACCGACAACGAGAACACTGGCGGATCACAGTCGACAGACTCCACTAACAACGCAGAACCAAACTCGGTCGGGGCGCAATAACGCGCAACTGCCTACCGCGCATTAACCAATCCGAACTACCCGCTACAATCAAAGGCCATGACTGACTCGACTCCACAGCTAAAATTTGCGACGCAGCGATTTCGCCCACAGAAGACGCATCTGTTCATCGTTGCGTTCATGCTCGTGCTGTGTGTAATTGCCACCGGTTTTGCCCCGTGGCTGGCCATTACCTTCCTGGCACCGTTGATTTATACGCTTTGGATTTTCCGAGTACGCACCACCGTAGGGCCACGCGGCATCACTGCGGTGTACCTATTGTCCAAGCGCCGTTCGGTGCCCTGGAGCGATTTTGCGGGCATCTTCTTCAACAAGGGCGGCCGCGCCTTTGCGGTAACCAAGTCAGATGAGCGCATCGCCCTGCCGGCCATCTCTTTTAATTCGCTGCCGGAGTTGAAGGAAGCCACTGGCGGTCTGATTCCAGATCCGATCGCTTCGGCTCGTATGGCGGAAAATGACAAGGTCGAGGTTTTCGACCGCGATGGCCACTCCGTAATGAAGAAGGTCAGTGAGGTTGAGGCTGATGCCAAGGCTAAAGGTGACGCCTCTGCCGAGTAACATATAAGCAGTCCACAAAGCCCCTAAATCTCATTATGCGGACACCAGTGACCACGAAATGAGACATTAGGGGCTTTTTGTGATTAATATGGATAATTAATTACCTTGCACCCTATCTAGGAAGGGCAGCCCCCATGATTCCCCTTCGCTCTAAAGTCACCACTGCCGGCCGTAATGCTGCAGGTGCGCGTTCGCTATGGCGCGCAACTGGCATGACCGATAACGACTTCGGCAAGCCGATTATCGCAATTGCCAACTCTTACACTCAGTTCGTTCCCGGTCACGTGCACCTGAAGGACGTTGGCGACATCGTCGCAGAAGCTGTAACCGCAGCCGGTGGCGTCCCCCGTGAGTTCAACACCATTGCTGTCGACGACGGAATTGCGATGGGCCACGACGGCATGCTCTACTCGCTGCCGTCCCGTGAGATTATTGCTGACTCTGTCGAGTACATGGTCAACGCTCACACCGCTGACGCATTGGTCTGTATTTCCAACTGTGACAAGATCACGCCGGGCATGCTCAATGCGGCTCTGCGTCTGAATATCCCGGTGGTCTTCGTTTCCGGCGGGCCGATGGAATCGGGATCGTCGATTGTTATCGATGGCGTCGTCAAGCCCGGCTCTGACCTCGTCTCGGCTATTTCTGCATCCGCGAACGACAAGGTCGATGACAAGAACCTGCTCGACATCGAGCGCTCGGCATGCCCGACCTGCGGATCGTGCTCGGGCATGTTCACTGCAAACTCGATGAACTGCCTGACCGAGGCCCTCGGCCTGTCCCTGCCGGGTAACGGTTCTACCCTGGCAACTCAGCAGGCGCGTCGCGATTTGTTCACGCGCGCCGGTGAACTGATTGTAGACCTGGCGAAGAGCTACTACCACGATGGTGACGAGTCCGTGCTGCCGCGCAACATCGCCAACCGCGACGCGTTTGTCAACGCAATGACGCTCGACGTTGCCATGGGCGGTTCCACCAACACGGTGCTGCATATTCTCGCTGCCGCCCAGGAGGGCGAGATCGACTTCGACCTCTCCGACATCGACGCGATTTCCCGCCGCGTGCCTTGTCTGTCCAAGGTGGCACCGAACTCGGACTACTACATGGAGGACGTCCACCGCGCCGGTGGTATTCCAGCCATCCTCGGCGAACTGCGCCGCGCGGGCCTGCTGCAAATGAATGTCCGCTCCGTTCACTCCCCATCTCTGGAGGAGCACCTGGACAACTGGGATATCCGCGGCGGCAAGGCCACTGACGAAGCGATTGAACTGTTCCACGCAGCCCCTGGCGGCGTGCGCACCACCGAGCCGTTCTCCACATCCAACCGCTGGGAGAGCCTGGATACGGACTCCGAAAATGGCTGCATCCGCGACTTCGACCACGCCTACACGAAGGAAGGCGGTCTGTGTGTCCTGCGCGGCAACATCGCCGAGGACGGCGCTATCCTGAAGACCGCCGGTATCGGCGAGGATCAGTTCCACTTCGAGGGCACCGCTCGCGTCGTAGAAAGCCAGGAAGAGGCTGTCTCGGTCATCTTGAACCGCACCTTGCAGCCGGGCGAAGTTCTCTTTGTCATCTACGAGGGTCCTTCCGGCGGCCCGGGCATGCAGGAGATGCTGCACCCGACCGCATTCATCAAGGGCGCTGGCCTGGGTAAGGTCTGTGCACTGGTCACCGATGGTCGCTTCTCCGGGGGTTCCTCCGGACTGTCTATCGGCCACGTTTCCCCGGAGGCCGCTGCCGGCGGCGCAATCGGTCTCGTCCGCAACGGCGACCCGGTGTACATCGATGTCGCTGAACGACGCCTTGAGATTCAGGTGTCCGACGAGGAGCTGGCCGCTCGTCGCGATGAGGAGCTCAAGCGCGATAAGCCATTTACTCCGCACAAGCCGCGTCCGCGCAAGGTCTCCAAGGCGCTGCGCGCATACGCCAAGATGGCGTCCAGTGCGGATAAGGGCGCGATCCGCATTGTCGACTAGCTAGATCAAACCCGTTTAAAGGCCTGTGCTTACCGCACGGGCCTTTGGCGTTTCTAGAGTGGCTTTGCGCCCAGTCTTCTGCGTGGGCTTCACCAAATCCCGGTACTCGACGTCGGCAATCCCCTCAGCGACGTCCTCGGTGTGTGCATATTTGCCGCCCTCGGTAATGGCCGCCATTACATATCCGGGGCCAAAAACAACGGAAGAGTGCCACGAACGCCGGTTGGACCAGCCCATTTTCGCGCCTTCAGAGCCGGGCAGCCCGGCAAGACCAAAATTCTGTCGATAGCCATCGGCAGCAATCGGCGACCAGTGTCGCATCGCCTCGAGCACCTCAGAATTAGGATGCTTCAGACGAAGCTGGGAAATAAAAGACACCACATCTTCCGCGGTGGTCCTCGATACTCCCCACTTTTCTCCGCCGGAAGTGTTGAACAGGCCGTACTCGGTCGCAATGGAATCGACCGATTCCGGGTACTTCCGGTAAAAGTCGGCGGCCAAATCGTCGTCGGAACGCGAAATCATCTTTTCGACGCGCTCGGCATCGTCGGCAGTGCCGTGTTCGAGCACATACTGACCGATATACAACTTAATCAGGGATAGCGCCGGCAGCGGGCGTTGCGATGCCTGGCTGCTGTACCCCACGCCCACCGGCTCGTAGCTCACCGCCATTTGCGTGCGCGGGTCAGTCTCAATCAACCCTTCGGCGTTGAGGTTCATGCGCGGCAGACTCACCTCATGAGTCGGCCAGGCGCTTGCCGACGAGACGGAGGCTGCAACCTCATTGTGCTCGCCGGCAGCGGCTGTCGAAGGTGAGTGAATCGACGTTGTAGCGCCTATCGAAGACATGAAAAAGACCACCGCGAGGGTGGTCTTTAGTACGTGTCTCGACTTTGGCATAGGGGGCATTGTACCCCGGCCCTAACGGAGAACCTAGTTTAGGTCGCTCGACTGTTTGTGCAGCTGCGAGCCGCCTTAGCCAACAAACGGCAGCGTGCCGGTCGTCAGCCACCACAGGCCAATTGCTGCGGCGATGGACAGAATTCCGAAGATCCACGACGATGCCAGTGGTCGACGAGCCCAGCCGCGTCCGAAATCGATGCCGATACGGCCCGGGCCGGTGAACTGCAAGCCAAGCGCCATGGCGGTCATCAACAGCTGTAGTTGGAGGTTACTGGAGTCCTGGCCAACGATATTCACACCATTGGCAGAGGTAGCCACATCAAACATGCTGAGGTAGGCGGACAATGCCAGCGCCAACGCCGCGGCCAGCGGTGTCGCGAGACCCAAGATAAGCAGGGCACCCGCGATAAGCTGAACCGTTGGGATGGCAGTGGCCATTACAGGGCCGAGGGCAAAGTTGTTCTGGCTAAACTGTGTCTCCAGCGCAGTGGTGCCACCGGAGTTGCCCCAGCCGAGCAGCGTTGTCAGACCATGGACCAGCAGTAGCGCACCCAATCCAAGACGCAGCAGCAGGAGGCCGAAGTCAGTGGTACCGCGACGGAACTCCGGTTCGTTGTCGTCGTAGAAGTCCGTGTCTTCATCGTCGTCAGCAGCGGCGGTAGTCGTAGCAGCAGTTGCCCCGGCGGCTCCTACGCCTGCTCCTGCAACACCAGCGGCGCCAGCTGCACCAGCAGTATCGCGGGACGCAGCCGGTTCAGCGAAATCCGATTCATCGAAATACTGAGTCTCAGCTGCGGAATTGCGTGAAGAGTCATAGGTCGGCTCCGCCTCATCGTCGAATGCTGGCTGTGCTTCCGACTTATTTGCAGTAGCTCCCGCTGCGGACGCTCCTGCCGCTTCAGAAGCCGAGAAGGCTTGCGTCGGCTGGCTGAAATCCTCGTCTGAATCAACGCGCTCACTACGAGCCGGCTGCTCAAAGATTTCGGTTGCCTCCGACTCCGGGGCCACCTCCGACTCTTTATCAGCCGCGGGCGCTGACTCAGTTTCAGCCTGTTCATCCCGCGGCGAAGGCTTACCGGCAGGGCTAATCACCTGAGGTGCCGTGCGGCCTGCAGCGGCGTAGGCGTCGTAGCGCTTCTTCGGCTCATCCTGAACTTCAGGCTCCGGTTCCGAGCTCGGCTCAACCTCTGTCTCTGCCACTGTCTCTGATGCAGCGGTAGGTTCCGGAGTCAGGTTTTCTTGGTCTGCCTCCGACTCCTCCGCTACGCGCTTTTCCGGCACACCCGGAAAAACCTGCGTTGCGGTGTTGTCGCTGTCATCACGGTTGGTTTCTTCGTTCATTGGCTCAGCGAGCTTGCGGTAGGTCGGGACGTCGAGATCGTCATCGAATCCGTCCTCCACATTCTCGAGGGCGCGGTCGTTCGGGTACTTCTCTGAGTCGCTCACATCGTCCACATTAAATCTACTGCCTCACTTTTGGTCGCAGGCGTGGCCGTGAAACGAGGCTGTATTGTGTATGCCTATGGGATTCCACCTCGTCCACACCAGCAGTGCACAGGCTCGCGCTCGCGGGCGGCGTCGTCGTGCTGCGCTCGCCGCTGGTGTCATCGGGATGGTCTCTCTTTCCGGCTGCATGAGTGCCTCGAACGCGCTTGAGTTGCCGTTTACGGAAGACAAGTCAGAGCCGACGGGCATTGCCATGCCGAAGTTTTCCTCCCCTGATTTGCCCTCTACCCCGGTCCCAACCACGGAAAGCAAAGCCAAAGACAAAGGTCCCTGCGACCTCGACGATGTCACTCTCGCGGCCTGCCTACCGCTTACCACCGCGCTAGCCTCAACCGGCCCTGGGGAGGCTCTCGTCGCCACCGACGACGGTGCACTCACCGTTGTCGCACCGGGTAAGACACCGCGTGAGGTCGCACGGCTCGGCGCCCCTGCAAAACAACTGCTGCCCAGTCCCTCGGTTGAAGAGGACCGTCAGGTCTTTGTTTTGCGTAACGACGACACCATTGCGCGCGTCACCCTCGTGGAGGGCAGCACCGCTGATGTGCGCGAACTTCCGGACCTCAGCGAGCCCGGCATTCTCGGAATCTATTTTGACCGAACTTCGGACACCCTGTCCCCGCGCAAATTGCTCGTGGGAGATCCAGGCATTGAGTTTCAGCAGTTCTGCCATGGTCCGGACGGAATGCCGCCGTTGGCAACCGCCATTCTCGACGGCACCCCACAGCTGGTTCAGCTCACCGGCCCTGTGATTAACCCCCTCGGCGGTGTGGACCTGAACGATTCCATCGGTGGATGCGCAGTGATGGGTGACCGCGTGGTCATTGCCATCCCAGACGCGCAGAAGGTCATCTCCATGCCGGTGGGTCCGAAGTCAAGTGGGCCCGACGCGGCGTGGGAGGTCAAGGGTTCCCCTGAAGTGCTTGTCGACGGCGACTTCGGCCACATCTCGTATGTAGCGGCTGTCGCAGCGAATCAGGGTATTGAAGTTTGGGGTGCCACGACCAACAAAACCGCCGGGGCACAACCGTCGGAGTCCGACGAACGCGTCGTCAGACTGCCGAGCGATGGTGCCGCCGGCGGTTCCCCGGATTAGCTTTCAGGGAGGCTAGCTCAGCTTCTTCGCAATCAGCTGGTTGACCTGAGCCGGGTCTGCCTTGCCGCGGGTGGCCTTCATGACCTGCCCCACGATGGCACCGACGACCTTCTTGTTGCCAGCTCGGTACTTCTCGACGATGTCCGGGTTAGCAGCCAGTGCATCGTCGACGGCCTTCTCAATAGCACCGTCGTCGCGAACGACCTCCAGGCCACGGGCAGCAACGACCTCATCAACATCGCCCTCGCCTGCGAGCACGCCGTCGACGGCCTTACGGGCCAGCTTGTTGGTCAGCTTGCCCTCTTCAATCAGTGCAATCACACGTGCAACCTGTGCCGGGGTAATCGCGAGCTCAGCCAGCTCCACGCCTGCCTCGTTGGCCTTCTGTGCCAGGTAAGCGACCCACCAGGAACGAGCCTCAGCCGGGCCGGCACCAGCCTCAACGGTGTCGACAATCAGGTCGAGAGCGCCGGCGTTAACCAAGTCGCGCATTTCCTCGTCCTTCAGACCCCACTCTTCCTGAATACGGGCACGACGCACCCACGGCAGCTCCGGCAGAGTTGCGCGGATTTCCTCCACCCACTCACGCGGCGCAATCACAGGTGGCAGATCCGGGTCGTTGAAGTAGCGGTAATCCGACTGCGATTCCTTCGGGCGGCCCTTGGAGGTCGTGCCGTCGGTCTCCTGGTAGTGGCGGGTTTCCTGAACGATCTCCTCGCCATTAGTAATCGCAGCAGCCTGGCGCTGCATCTCGTAGCGAACAGCCTGTTCAACCGACTTCAGGGAGTTGATGTTCTTAGTCTCGGTACGAGTGCCGAACTCCTCCTGGCCGATTGGGCGCAGGGAAACGTTGGAGTCCACACGCATCGAGCCCTGGTCCATGCGGGCATCGGAGACACCGAGGGACTTCACCAGGTCACGCAGCGCAGAAACGTACGCACGAGCAACCTCTGGGGCACGCTCCCCTGCACCGAGAATTGGCTTAGTAACGATCTCAATCAGCGGAATACCTGCGCGGTTGCAGTCCACCAGCGAACGCGTGGCGCCGTGAATACGACCATCGGCACCGCCCAAGTGCGTCAGCTTGCCGGTGTCTTCTTCCATGTGAGCGCGCTCGATTTCGACACGGAACTCCGTGCCGTCGTCAAGCTGAACGTCAAGATATCCGTCGTAGGCGATTGGTTCGTCGTACTGCGAAATCTGGTAGTTCTTCGGCTGGTCCGGGTAGAAGTAGTTCTTGCGCGCGAAGCGGGAGGACTCAGCAATCTCGCAGTTCAGCGCCAGGCCAATCTTGATGGCCCACTCAACGCCCTGACGGTTAACCACAGGCAGCGCGCCAGGTAGGCCGAGGCTGCAGGGATCGACGTTGCTATTCGGCTCGGCACCAAAGTGCGCCGAGGAGGAGGAGAACATCTTGGTATTCGTCGAGAGCTCGACGTGAACCTCCATGCCCATTACCGGGTCAAAACGTTCGAGGACCTCATCAAAGTCCATCAAGTCATCAGCGTATGCAGCGGTCATGTTTGTAGAGTCTACTAGCGATGGCCCCGCAGGCGTGCCCTAGGGTATAAGTCGTGCCCGGAGTTAACGAACACCCACCGATTCCACCGACGTCAGCACGCGATACGCCAACGTTCCGCGACGCCGCTGACCGCCACCGCGCAGGCGCTACTTTCGACAACGACCTGCAGGAAAGCGCCGACGGAGCCACGGGCTACCACCGCGTGCGCCCCGGATATCCTCCAACCGTCATCGAAGCGCTTACCCGTCTCGCACCGCACCCACAGGTAGTCGCCGATATCGGCGCCGGCACTGGGAAGCTCACCGCCTCGCTTGCCGACGTCTACCGCGATGCCACCCTGCTGGCACTCGATCCCTCCACCGCGATGCGGCAAGCACTGATGCACAATGTGCCAGCGGCGGAATGCCTGGAAGGCACTGCGGAGCGCACGGGACTGGAGTCCAACAGCGTCGATGTAGCAACATGTGCGCAGACATGGCACTGGGTGGACCCGACAGCTGCAAGTAAAGAACTCACTCGGGTGCTACGCGCGGATAGCGTGGCTATGTTGGTGTGGAACACCTTGGATGTTTCCGTACCGTGGGTGCATCGGCTCAGCCGCATAATGCACGCCGGCGACGTGTTGCGTCCCGGCTTCTACCCCGAGGTTGGCCCGGAGCTGGAGCTAGTCGATGAGGTGCGTCTGGCCTGGGAGCAGACACTGACCATCGAGGACATCGTGCTGCTGGCACGAACCCGTTCCTATTGGCTTCGTTCCAAGCCCGCCACTCGCGCCAAGGTGGAGGCGAACTTGCATTGGTATCTCCACGAACACTTGGGGCACACATACGAAGAAGGCATCGCCCTTCCCTACCGGTGCGATGCCTTCTATTTTCGAGCTGCCTAAATTTTCGAGCTGCCTAGTCGCGCTAGTTACTTTTCTTTCTTCGGCTTAGGGTGAGCCACGCGCTTGAATGCATTCTTAGTCTGTCCGGCAAGCTTCTTCGGCGCAGTGGCTGTGGCCTCGCCTGGGAAGGAGTCCCTCGCGGTCTCGCGAGGATTGTCATCATCGGAGGCTTCCTCGATTTCGGAAAGTTTCTCCAGGCGCTCATTATCCTTTTCTACGATGCGCTCGGCGTCATCCTCGGTGAATTCAACATTATCGTCGCTGACCAGTTCCTCGACGATGTCGTCGCGGACGCTCTCCTGAAGATCGACGTTGGAAATGTTGGAGTTGGCCAAAGCGCGGTCGAGCTTCTTCTGATCGGCGGTGGTGAACTTCTTGTTCGGGTGCATCTTCCGGCGTGCGAGCTTACGGATACGGCCGCGACGCTTCGACTCCTCCATCAGCTTGTTACGTCCAGCCAGGTACGCACCACACAGAATCACGATAAGAGCGATACCGACGTAGCCAAGGGCCGGGTAGATGGAGCCAACCAGGGCCTTGAACCCAAAGAAACTTAGGCCAAAACCAATCAGCACCGTCACGATGAATACCAGGCGGAAACGCTGCGGGGTATTGCGTGTTAGGCGGCGGCCCAGCGCGTAGAACATGCCAATGGCCGTGTTGAAAATCATGGCGTAGATGATGATTGCCATCACGGTACCCAGGACCGGGTGGATGTCATTGACGATTGCCAGGGTCGGCATATCTTCGTGGCCAACATCCTTGACCTTGAAGAAGAGGGCAAAGGTCACCAGCGTCAGCAGACCTGCATAGATGCTCCCGCCCATGAGACCACCGATGCCAGCTTCACGCGGGTTCAGGTAGCTACCGCCGATGACAATCGACATCGATACGGCCACCATCACACAGAAACCGACATAGTTCAGGGCAGAAATAGACCAGTGTGGCAGCGATGTCGACAGTTCATTGGTGTACTGCGCGGCCTCCGACATCGACGTGTCGGTGGTGAACAAAGTGTAGATACCGGCTCCAAGCAGGAACACGATAATGAATGGAGTGATCATGCCAATCACGCGGCTGACCTTGTCGGCATCCAGCATGCCTACACCCAAAGTCAGGGCAACCATGATGACGGCGCCAATCCACACCTCAAGTCCGAACTGCTGGTTCAAGTTCGCACCGGCACCGGCGAACATGACGAAGCCGGTACAGAACAGCGTGATCATCACGGCGATATCCAAAATCTTCGAAACCCAACTGCGGGTGATTACGTCGAAGACCTCGGAGTGCTCATCAGCCTGCAAGTAGCTGGCAATTGACAGCACTGCCAGGCCACTGGCAATCATCACGACGGAGGCAAGTACCACGCCCCACAAGCCGTTAGTGCCAAATGCCACGAAGTACTGCATCATTTCCTGGCCGGATGCGAATCCGGCACCGACAGTTAGGCCGACAAAGGCCATCGCGATTGTTGTGGCTCTTTTCCACATAACGAGAAAATCCTAAATATAAGTCTATTTTTCAAAAACCGGAACCTTACAAAGCATACTGCCCGAGCTGGTGATTGATACACCAGCTCGGGCAGTATGCCTATTTTGTTACGAAGATGTGCCTAAATGTTTAGCAACGCGTGCTTAACCGACGCGTTTAACCAAACAGCGCAGCAGCTGCGCGGTAACGGCCATCCGGCACAACCTTCAACTCAGCAACCGCATCGTCGATGTCGATACGCTCGATGTTCTCACCGTGCAGAGCGACGATCTTGCCGAAGTCCCCCTCGTGTACTGCTCGGGTGGCGTGGACACCGTAGCGGGTAGCAAGCACGCGGTCGTACGCAGTCGGCGTACCGCCACGCTGAATGTGACCCAGCACCGTGGTGCGAACGTCGTACCCGGTGCGCTTCTTAATCTCCGCACCAATAACCTGACCAATGCCGTTGAAGGTTTGGTGGCCGAACTGGTCGACACCGCCCTCTTCGTACTCCATGGTGCCCGGCTTCGGGGTGGCGCCCTCAGCGACGACGATAATGCCGTACTTCTCACCCATCTGGAAACGGCGCTCCATCGACTTCACAATCTCGTTGATGTCGAATGGCTTTTCCGGAATGACAATGTGGTGAGCACCGCCGGCCATACCCGCATGCAAAGCGATCCAGCCCACGTGTCGACCCATGACCTCAACAATCATGACGCGCTGGTGGGATTCCGCAGTGGTGTGCAGACGGTCAACCGCGTCGGTGGCAACAGCCACAGCCGTGTCGAAACCGAAGGTGTAGTCCGTACCGTTGACGTCATTATCAATAGTCTTCGGAACACCGACGACCGGCACCCCATTGTCCGAAAGCCACTTGCCGGCCTTCAGCGTACCTTCGCCACCGATTGGGATCAGGGCATCGATGCCCGCATCAGAGAGATTTTCCTTGATGCGGTCGAGGTTAGACATGAGAATGTCCGGATGCACGCGGCCGGTGCCCAGCATCGTGCCGCCACGCAGCAGCATACGGTCAATCCGCTCATCGTCGTAAAGCTGGACCCTACGGTCTTCCATAAGACCAATCCAACCGTCCTCAAAACCGACGACGGTTGAGCCGTACTCGCTCGAGCTGGTACGGACAATTGCACGGATAACGGCATTCAGACCGGGACAATCTCCACCGGAGGTAAGGGTCGCAATTCGCATGATGCCCACCTTAGTCGCGTTAGTCAGTTCGTGCTTGACGGCCTTGGTCGAAACTACTTCTGCAGGTACTCCTGCCCTGGTAGCTCAGACGGTAGCTCCATCTTCGTCGTCACCTCCGACGCCGGCACAAGACCATATTCCTCGAGCGCCTTGCGCACGTACTCTGCGGCATCGACGTTCAGCGGAGACTCCGTCCACAATGCAATCGGCAGGTTAATAAAGCGGTTCTCCTTGACCGCCTCGAGATCCTTCGTTGCCGGATTCGTGCGCAAAACCTTGATTTTCTCTTCGAAGGTCTGACCTGGGTAGTCCACAAGCGCGATGAAGTCAGGATTCATCTCCGCGACATGCTCCCAGGAGGTCGTAGTCCAAGTGTCCTTAATCGACTCGGTCGCATTGATTGCACCGGCCTTTTCCAGGATGCCCTGCGGTGCGCCAAAGGAACCCGAGGTAATTGGTGCTTCACCGACAGAATCAAAGAGGAAGCCCACTGGCTTCTTATCTCCCTTTGGCGCGGCATCCAGGGCTTGCAGTCGGTTATCAATATCTGCAATAACCTTGTCGCCCTCACCGTCGTGTCCGGTCAAGGTAGCGATATTCTTCAAATCAATTTTGACAGCTTCCCACGGATCCACCAGACCACGAGTATGCCCCGGGTCGCCACTGCCTTCCTTGCCCGCCGAGGCTGCGTCACCAGTACGGCAAGATTCCGTCAGGGTGTAGGCACCGATACCGTGCTCGGAAAGCGATTCCGGGGTAATGCCCTTGTCTTCACTAAAGCCATAGCCCCAGCCCGCCAGCATCACATCCGGTTCGGCCGCAATGACCTGCTCCAGATTCGGGTATTCCTTCGCAACTTCTGGCTTCTGCGCAATTGCATCGCCATAAGCTGCGGTCAACACCGGCAGATGCGAGGCCATAGAGCTCACCGCTGTGATCTCATCCGCAGCACCGACAGCCAGCGCCAGCGAAGCAATATTGCCGTCATTAATCAGCAGCTTTTTAGCTACACCCGGGTAGCTGACTTCTTCACCGCAGTTGGTGAGGGTAAGGCCTGACGACGAGGCCTGCGTTCCCTCATCAGAGCCACAGGCGGCGGCTCCGAATGCCAGAGCAGCCACAGCGATACCAGCTGCTGAGGCACGAAGGGGACGTCGGAAAGCATGTGCGTTATTCAAGGGAGTACTCCTAGTTGATGGTGGCAGCATCCAGCTCGCTATCGATTGCGAGGTGGCGGCGGCCAGCGGGGGAATTGAGCTGACAGGATTCAACCTGAAAGATTTGGGCGACAAAGTCGCGGGTAAGCACTTCTGCGGGAATGCCGTCGGCCGCGATACCGCCGTCCGCGACCACGATGACGCGGTCGAAGTGGTTCATCACCAGGTCCAAGTCGTGGATCGCGGCAATGACACACGCTCCGCTGGAGCGGGCCAGACGGAGGACGGATTGTTGATGGCGCACGTCGAGGTGGTTAGTGGGCTCGTCGAGAAGCATGATTGGCGAGTCCTGGGCGATGGCACGCGCCAGACACACGCGACGACGTTGCCCACCCGAGAGTTGCCCACACAGGCGTTGCGCAACCGCTTCCAACCCCACGAGCTCCAGCGCACGGTCGACGTGGGAATTGTCCTCGGCGGTGTTGCCACCAAAAAGGCGCTGGTAGGGCAAGCGCCCCAGGGAGACAAAGTCGCGCACGCGCATTTCGGCGGGTGGAACCTCGTTTTGCGCGACGAAAGCCAGATCGCGGGCGCGGTGCTTCGAGCTGATTGAGCTCATCGATTTGCCGTTAATCTCGACCTCGCCCGTGGCCGGTTTCGTGATTCCACCGAGCGCACGCAGCAACGTGGATTTACCCGCGCCGTTAACACCAATGATGGCGGTCATGGGTTCTGCACCGAAGTTGAGGTTGACTCCGCTGACAATGGTGCGCCCAGCGATATCACAGCGCATATCTTTAGCGGCGAGTACAGATTTTGGTAGAGCGCTCATTTACTCAGCACCTCCGTAGCTGTAGTGCGAGCGGCTCATGAGGTAGAGGAAAAGTGGTGCGCCAACCAATCCCGTGACTACTCCCAGCGGCATTTCCTGGCTTCCGCCCACTACGCGCGCGATGATGTCCACCCAGATGAGAAACAGTCCACCCATGAGGGCAGCAACCGGTAGGACAACGCGGTGCGTGGCCCCTACCAAGATGCGGGTCAAGTGTGGAATCACCAGGCCGACAAACCCGATGCCGCCAGAGACCGCAACGAGCGTGCCAACGAGGACAGCCTGGAGCACAAATACCTGTGTGCGTAGCCGAGAAACATCAATACCTACGGCCGCTGCGGTGCTCTCACCAGTTGCCAGCGCATCCAGATGACGGGCTTTGACCAGGAAAAACAACAGTACTGCGATGAGGACAATGAGCGGGAAGAGCGTCTTCAGCCATGTCGCACCGGCAACAGAGCCCAGCATCCAAAACATCACGGACTGCGCGGCCCTCGGGTCTGGCCCAGCGAAGACCATGAAGCTACTCAGCGCGGAAAACGCAGCGGAGAGCACAACGCCGGAGAGCACCAAACGCAGCGGAGTCAGCCCACCGCCTGCAGTGGCGAAAGCACCGACCGCGAGGGTGGCCATTACTGCACCGAGGAGTGCACCGAATGTCAGCGGCGCGATGGGGCTACCGGAGAAAGCACCAAAGATAATCACCGCGGTCGCACCGGCACCGGCGCCGGCGGAAATACCTAGCAGATATGGGTCTGCCAACGGGTTACGGACCAATGTCTGCATAGCCACACCGGAGACAGCTAGCCCCGCCCCTACAATCGCTGCGAGAATACCCCGGGGAGCGCGGAGATTCCAGACGATGGTGTCCGAACTGGCGGGCACAGATTCATCGAGCTCAATGCCGAAGATGTGATGCGAAATGACCTGTGTCGTGGTGGACCAGGTGATATCCGCCGAGCCGAAGACCACCGCAGCGACCAGACTGACGGCAATGGCTATGACAATGACCAGCCCATAGATCCAAGGCATAAACCGCGGTGGGTTTTTAAATCTAACTCTCTCCATGTTTGCGTTCCTGCGTATGTATGAAACTCTCCCCGACACGACAACAACCGCCGCTCTCCCACTTCAGTGAGAAAACGACGGTTGCAGAAAACCGACTAAGGCTTATTGAGCGTCTTTATGCAATCGAGCCGCGAACCTTTTCGTAGGCAGCGCCGACCTTGTACAGACGATCGTCACCGTGGCGCGGAGCCATAATCTGCAGGCCTACCGGCAGGCCGGTGTCTTCAGCCAGGCCCGACGGCACGGACATGCCACACATGCCGGCCAGGTTGAGCGGCAGAGTACACAGGTCGAACATGTACATGCTCAGCGGGTCGTCAACCTTCTCGCCCAACTTAAACGCAGTGGTCGGAGTGGTCGGCGAGATCAGGACATCTACCTGTTCGAAGGCCCGCTCGAAGTCCTGCTGAATCAGGGTACGGACGCGCTGTGCCTGGATGTAGTAGGCATCGTAGTAACCGACCGATAGCGCGTAGGTACCAATGATGATGCGTCGCTTAACCTCATCGCCGAAACCAGCGGCACGGGTCATAGCCATGACCTCATCGGCCGAGTGCGAACCGTCATCACCAACACGCTGGCCGTAACGCATGCCGTCGAAACGAGCCAGGTTGGAGCTGACCTCACACGGCAGAATCAGGTAGTACGCGCTCAGTGCGTGGTCGAAGTTCGGGCAATCGACCTCGACCACCTCTGCGCCAGCTTCCTTAAGCTTGTCGACGGCCTCGTGGAAGCTGTCCAGTACGCCGGCCTGGTAACCCTCGGTGCGGTCGAACTGCTTGACGATGCCGACCTTAACCCCCGTGAGGTCACCGGTAGCACCTTCCTTGGCAGCAGCAACCACATCGGCAATCGGCTGCTCCGTGGAAGTCGAGTCATTCTCGTCGTGACCAGCAATGATTTCGTGCAGCAGCGCGGTGTCCAGAACGGTTCGCGCGGTCGGCCCACCCTGATCCAACGAGGAGGCGCAAGCGACCAGGCCGTAGCGGGATACCGTGCCATAGGTCGGCTTCACGCCGACCGTTGCGGTCAGAGCTGCTGGCTGACGAATCGAGCCACCGGTGTCAGTACCGATAGCCAGCGGAGCCATACCGGAGGCCAGCGCCGCGGAAGAGCCACCACCGGAACCGCCTGCGGTGCGCTCAACATCCCACGGGTTGTGAGTCGGGCCGTAAGCGGAGTTTTCAGTCGACGAGCCCATGGCGAACTCATCCATGTTGGTCTTACCCAGAATTGGGATGCCAGCTGCACGCAGCTTGGCAGTAACCGTTGCGTCGTAAGGGCTCATGTAGCCCTCGAGCATCTTGGAAGCGCAAGTGGTCGGCGCATCGGTGGTAGTGAAGACATCCTTCAGCGCCAGCGGAACACCGGCCAGCGCGGAGGCCGGCTCCTCGCCAGCATCCAGCGACTCATCGACCTTGCGAGCTGCAGCCAGGGCCTCTTCGGCACCGACGTGCAGGAATGCGTGAATGTCCTCATCAATTGCCGCGATACGGTCGAGGAACGCCTGGGTGACCTCTACCGAGGTCAGCTCACGAGCGTGAATCTTCTGTGCGAGCTCAAAAGCGCTCAGCCCCAGAATCGGGTCCTCAGCAACAGCGGCATGCAGGTTCGGGTTAGCTGCAATCATTTCTTCCACGTACTCCTACTCGCCGAGAATCTGGGGAACTTCGAAGCGCTGGCGGTCCTGCGACGGCGCCTGGTCCAGCGCCTGCTCCGCAGTCAGCGTCGGCTTGACGACGTCCTCGCGCATCACACCGGACAGCGAAGAGGGGTGACTCATCGGTTCAACATCATCCGCAGCCACCTTTTGAACGGCCTGGACGTGGTTAATAATGCCGTCGATCTGACCGGCGAACTCGTCGAGTTCCGCGTCAGTCAGAGCCAGACGGGACAATCGCGCTAGGTGGGCGACCTCATCGCGTGAGATAGCTGGCACGCTAGTACCCCTTTCATTTCTTCGTACGAAGCTAGTGCACAGAAGTTTAGTTGAAACTGATTTTGAACCGCGCGAGCGGGCTGTACTTGCCAACAGTAGTCGTTGTCGCCAAGTAGTTGTCCGCAGGGTCTTACATTTCAAAGGTTTACCCTGTAGCCTAAATCACTACTTCTATAGTTACACCGCAAGCATCACTATCAATTATTCGAAAGGTTGTGCACACAGCCATGAGTTACCTCCTTCGCATCCAGCTTCCCGACGAACCAGGCGCACTTGGCTACGTCGCGGCTGCCCTGGGCGAAGTAGAAGGTGATATTCGCAGTGTCGATGTCGTAGATTACGGCGCTAATGGCGTTGTTGTCGACGACATCGTGGTTGACCTGCCCATGGGCCTGCTCCCAGACACACTGATTACGGCGGCTCAGTCCATTAGCGGAGTGGAAGTCGATTCAATTAGGCCTTTTTCCGGCTCGGTCGACCGCCGCGGACAGATTGCGCTGCTGGCCAAGTTCTCACAGCACACGAAGAATTTGGATCGTGCCCTCGGAGATGTCGTCGACGGCCTGCCTCAGACTATGACTGCCGGCTGGGCTATCGTCCTCGGCGAACAGAGCGATGGCCGGTGGGTACGTCGCGCTTCCTCTACCGCTGCTCCAGAGGATAACGGCCGGACTCTGCCGGAAGCCCCGATTGACTCGCCACGAAACCTGGATCCGGACGAAGAAACGTGGCTTCCGGAGGACTGGACGGTTATGGACTCCTCCATTGCCGCTACCCCAATGGGCAAGGGCCTCGTTCTCGTTATTGGCCGGCCCGGCGGGCCAGACTTCCTGCCAAGTGAGGTTGAGCACTTGGGACGTATTGGCACGATTGTCGGTGCGATTATCGACTAGCAGCGGCTAGTGGGCTGCTCCCTTCTGTGGGCTGCTCCCTTCTGCTCGAAGCTCTTACCCTATGGCTCCTCCCCTATGGAGCGCAGTGATTCACGCTTAGCGGTAAAGTCTGGAAATGATACCAGTCAATAAGGAGCTTCTTTGATGTCGAACTTGAGTGACCTCGTCGGATCCCACGTGCGTGCCGAATCCGGCCGTGTCCCCCAGTCGTCCACTGAGAT
The DNA here is from genome assembly GCF_001838255.1 of Corynebacterium sp. HMSC073B01. Lineage (NCBI taxonomy): Bacteria > Bacillati > Actinomycetota > Actinomycetes > Mycobacteriales > Corynebacteriaceae > Corynebacterium > Corynebacterium sp. HMSC073B01. Next base: position 108,754 of record NZ_KV836177.1, read on the forward strand.
GGAATTCTGGTCCGGTCTGTCACGGGTTGTTGTCGATGACCTAGCGGACAACTGGCAGCGCACCACGGAGGCATACGCTGCTACCCGCCAGCAGCACTACTTCTCCGCCGAGTTCCTCATGGGTCGCGCCCTGCTGAATAACCTGCTCAATGCAGGTCTGGTGGATGAGGCCTCTGCTGCCGTGAAAAAGTACGGCAAGAATCTGACAGACGTGCTCGAGGCTGAACACGACGCCGCTCTCGGTAACGGTGGCCTGGGTCGTCTGGCCGCCTGCTTCCTGGATTCCTGTGCCACGCAGAATCTGCCGGTGACCGGTTATGGCATCCTCTACCGCTACGGTCTGTTCAAGCAGACCTTCGAAGATGGCTTCCAGGATGAGCACCCGGACCCGTGGATGGAAGAGGGCTACCCCTTCGTCATTCGTCGCGAGGAACTGTCCAAGATTGTCACCTTTGATGACTTGGTGGTGCGCGCTGTTCCATATGACATGCCAATTACCGGCTACGGCACCGATAACGTCGGCACGCTGCGCCTGTGGCACTCGGAGCCGATGCGTGAGTTCGACTATGACGCCTTCAACTCGCAGCGCTTCACCGACGCCATTGTCGAACGGGAGCGCGTCCATGACCTGTGCCGCGTGCTCTACCCGAATGACTCGACCTATGACGGCAAGGTCCTGCGTGTCCGCCAGCAGTACTTCTTCGTCTCCGCTTCGCTGCAGACGATGATCGATTCTTACATCGAGAATCACGGCGAGGACCTGCGCGATTTCCACAAGTACAACTCCATTCAGCTCAATGACACCCACCCGGTGCTCGCTATCCCAGAGCTGATGCGTCTGCTCCTGGATGAGCACGATATGAGCTGGGACGACGCCTGGAACGTCGTGTCCAACACCTTCGCCTACACCAACCACACCGTTCTGGCAGAAGCGTTGGAGACCTGGGAATACTCCATTTTTGACCGTCTCTTCGGCCGCGTTCTGGAGATCACCCGCGAGATTGACCGCCGCTTCCGCGAAGACCTGGCGGAGCGCGGCTTCGACCAGGGCAAGATTGACTACATGGCGCCGATTTCTCACGGTCGCATCCACATGGCGTGGATCGCCTGCTACGCCGCGTACTCCATCAACGGTGTTGCTGCCCTGCACACGGAGATTATTAAGCGCGAAACGTTGAAGGACTGGCACGATATCTGGCCGGAGCGCTTCAACAACAAGACCAATGGCGTCACCCCGCGCCGCTGGCTCAACCAGTGCAACCCGCGCCTGTCGGCACTGCTGACTCGCCTGTCGGGTTCGGACGCCTGGGTCACTGACTTGGACAAGCTCGCTGAGCTCGAAAAGTTTGCTGACGACGAGGCCGTGTTGCGTGAGATTCTCGACATCAAGCACGAGAACAAGAAGGACTTCGCCACCTGGCTGGAGCACCGCCAGGGTATTTCGGTGAACCCGGACGCCATCTTCGATACCCAGATTAAGCGTCTGCACGAGTACAAGCGCCAGCTTCTCAACGCGCTCTACATCCTCGATCTCTACTACCGCATCAAGGAAGACCCAGCGCTGGACGTGCCACCGCGCGTGTTCATCTTCGGTGCCAAGGCCGCCCCAGGCTACGTTCGCGCGAAGGCCATCATTAAGTTCATCAACGCTATCGCGGACAAGGTCAATAACGATCCGGACATGGACGGTCGCCTGCAGGTCGCTTTCGTTGAGAATTACAACGTCACCCCGGCAGAGCACATCATCCCGGCCACCGACGTCTCCGAGCAGATTTCCACTGCCGGTAAGGAGGCTTCGGGTACCTCGAACATGAAGTTCATGATGAACGGCGCACTGACGCTGGGCACCATGGACGGCGCAAACGTCGAAATCGTCGACGCCGCCGGCGAAGAGAACGCCTACATCTTCGGTGCGCTGGAAGAGGAGCTGCCGGAGCTGCGTCGCACCTACAGCCCGCGTGGCACTTACGAAACGGTGCCGGGTCTCAAGCGCGCGGTCGATTCGCTTGTCGACGGCACTTTTGCTGACGGTGGCAGCGGAATGTTCCACGACCTGCACTTCTCGCTGCTGGAGTCCAACGGGTACGAGCCAGCCGATGTCTACTACGTCCTCGGCGACTTCGCTGACTACCGCGAGACCCGCGACCGCATGGCCGAGGACTACCGCGACGAGCTGGCGTGGGCCAAGAAGTGCTTCCTGAACATCATCCGTTCGGGCCGCTTCTCCTCCGACCGCACTATCCGCGATTACGCCAATGAGGTCTGGAAGCTGGAAGAGACCAAGATTTAGGCCCGGCTGGGTCAAATCCTGGCTGGGCCAAGCCCCAGCTAGGCCTGACCAGTTTCCAGCAATCGCTTGAACCCATCCTCGTCGAGGATGGGCAAGCCCAGCTCCTCGGCCTTTGTGGCCTTGGAACCGGCGTTTTCGCCAACCACCACGTAGTCGGTCTTCTTCGACACCGACCCTGCGGCCTTACCGCCACGGGAGATAACGGCTTCCTTCGCGCTGTCGCGAGTGAAGTCCTCCAAAGAGCCGGTGACTACCACGGTCAATCCCTCTAGCACCTGATCTGGACGATCGGCGACCTCATCGGCCATACGCACACCGGCAGCTTCCCAGCGCTCGACAACCTCGCGGTGCCAGTCCACCTCGAACCAGTCAGCCACGGAATCGCCGATGATCTCGCCAATGCCATCGATGGCCGAAATCTCCTCGCGGCTCGCAGCGCGCAGCGCCTCCATCGAGCCGAACTTCTGTGCCAAGGTCCGCGCCACTGTTGGACCCACATGACGAATGGACAGGCTGACCAATACGCGCCACAGCTCTTTATCCTTAGCTGCCTCGATGTTGGCCAACAGTTTCTTACCATTGGCGTTCAGGGTTTTCCGCGAAGCCGTAGTGTAGACCTCAGTGCCGAGCAAATCTTCCTCGGTGAGGTCGAAGAGGCGGGACTCGTCGGCAAGCACGCCGCGATGAATCAAATCGGCAGCGCCCCTCTCCCCCAGGTTTTCGATATCGAACCCGGAGCGGGAGGCGAGGAATTCAATTCGACGCCGCAGCTGACCTGGACAGTAGCGGGTATTGGGGCAACGCCAATCGGCATCGCTGTCCTTTGCCGGAGCCAAACGAGTACCGCACTCGGGGCAGAGAGTCGGGTAAATGTACTTTCGCTCGCTACCATCTCGGAGATCGGCTACGGGGCCCAGTACCTCTGGAATCACGTCACCGGCCTTGCGGATGGTCACACGGTCCCCGATGAGCACACCCTTTCGGTGCACCTCGGAAGGGTTGTGTAGCGTCGCCATCTCGACAGTTGACCCGGCCACGAAGACCGGCTTCATCACGGCATATGGCGTCGCACGACCAGTTCGGCCGATGGAGACTCGAATGTCCAGCAGGTCCGTGGTGACCTCTTCTGGCGGATACTTGTAGGCAATCGCCCAGCGCGGCGCCCGCGAGGTCGCGCCCAACGCGCGCTGCTCGGAAAGGGAGTCAACCTTGACCACAAGCCCGTCCATCTCGTGGATGGCGTCGTGGCGGTGCTCGCCCCAGTACTGCATCTGCTTAACGACGTCATCCGCGGAATGAACCTGCTTTGTATACGGCGACACGTGGAAACCCCACTCGTCCAAGGCACGATATGCCTCGTGCTGGGACTGTGGACGCCAGCCCTCGATATGACCAATTCCATGGCAAATCATGGACAACCGGCGCTTGGCCACTTCTGCAACATCCTTCTGTCGCAGGGAACCGGCGGCGGCGTTACGGGGGTTGGCAAACGGTTTCTGCCCCGCTTCGACGCGGTCGGCATTGATGCGTGCGAACTCTTCCAACGAGATAAAGACTTCACCACGTACCTCGAGCACGTCGGGGATGTTCTCGCCGCTGATTTCATGCGGAATATCTTCGATGGTGCGCGCATTAGCGGTGACGTTCTCCCCCACGCGGCCGTCTCCGCGGGTGGCCGCCCGAACAAGGCGGCCCTTCTCATAGACCAGGTCAATTGACAGGCCATCGATCTTCAGCTCAGTCAGGTATGTGCTGGCCGGGGTGCGGGCCAGCCAGCCGCGCAACTCCTTCTCATCGAAAACATTGTCCAAGCTGTAGAGGCGCTCGAGGTGCTCAACGGGCTCGAAAACTTCCCCGTCGGCAGGCGCTTCGACCTGTGCGCCGACCTGCTGGGTGGGACTGTCCGGCACCACCAGGTCGGGCCACTTCTCCTCTAAGTGCTGCAATTGACGGAACATCTCGTCGTACTCAGCATCGGAGATAACCGGCTGTGCGGTGTAGTACAGCGCAGCGTTTTCACGAATGCGAGTTGCTAGATCTTGCCAATTCTCCCGGACGTCCGCCGGCGCTGGTTCGGAGGCGGGGGCGCTGGAAAACGAAGACAAATCGGAGGTTGACAGGTCGGAGTTCTCATCGGTCGAGGAAGTCACGTCGCTCATTCTATGTCATTGCCCGGATGCGCCGGTCGAACTGAAATTCTCTTAATCCGTTCCTGTCACGTCAGAGAATCCGCGCTCTCCGCTACAGTTGAGACATGCATAATTTCGATCCGCGACGCATGCTCGCGTTTGATCTGGAGACTACCGGCACGGATCCTCGCACCTGCAAGATTGTCACTTCCGCACTGGTCCGACTGACTGAGCAGGGCAAAGATTCCACCATCATGCTCGCTAATCCCGGTGTCGAAATTCCGCAAGCTGCGTCTGATGTGCATGGCATCACCACTGAAAAAGCTCGCGCGGAGGGGCGCCCGCACGATGAAGTGCTAGCGGATACCATTGCCGGCCTTCGAGCTGCCTGGCGCGATGGTCTGACCGTAGTGGCCTATAACGCGGCTTATGATCTGACGGTACTGCGCTCGCAGGATCCCAGTTTTACCGTTGACGGCCTCGTCGTCGACCCCTTTGTGCTGGACCACTATTTTGATCCGGAACGTCGTGAAAAACGCACATTGACTGATGTCTCCCGCCATTATCAGGTGCGCCTGGACGGGGCACATGATGCCACCGAAGATGCTCTGGCGGCTGCGCGCATCGCATGGGTGATGGCGCGCCACTACCGGGAGCTAACCGAAAAATCGGGAGAAGAGCTGATGGAGCTGCAGGCCGTCGCGTACTACCAGTACAAGAAGAACCTGCAGCAGTACCTGACCGAAAAAGGTAAGGATACGTCGGACTTCACCTTCGGGTGGCCGATGGACTGAGCAGCGGCCCCCTCACCCTCCCCGGCTCTCCCAATATCCAGAGTTTTGTGATTATCCAATGGAAATCGAATATCCAAAATTCGGCGGAATATCCAAGTTATCCAAGCCGATGTGGATTATCCATTGCTATGATTGATGCGTGACCACTCGCGGCGACAAGGCCATCTCCATCCCACGCAATCCTTTCCACCCCACATTCGGCCGATCCCCGGCCATCATCGGTGGGCGCGATGTCGAGCTGGACTCGTTTGAGCTGGCTCTGGCGGAAGGCCCCGGTAATCCCTGGCGAACCGCGCTAATTTCCGGTACCCGCGGAATCGGTAAGACGGTACTTCTCAACGAGTTTGAAGCCGCAGCAAAGCAACTGGGATGGATTGTGCTGCGTGCTCACATCGGCTCTGAAATGATTTCTGAACTCACCGATGTCACCATTCCGCGCACTTTCAGTGCCATTGACAGTGCACCGATGGGCAAGGGCCGTCACCTCACCGGCCTGTCCATCGCCGGCATTGGCGGGTTTAAGACGGAAGCCAGCACTTCTCAGCCCGAGCCCGGCAGGAATCTGCTCAGCCAACTTCAGGATCTCTCGGCTCTCCTCATGCCACAGGGATCCGGCATCTTGCTCACTCTCGACGAGGTTCAAAGTGCAGACCCCGCACAGCTCAACGAAATTGCCCATGCAATCCAGGACCTAAATCGCGACGATGCGGAGATTGCCTTTGTCGCAGCCGGGCTGCCCAGCGGTATCGAAGACTTGCTCCAGCTAGAGGGCGCAACATTCTTACGCCGTGCCGAGCGCGTGTCTCTGGGCCGATTGGACGTGGAGACCACCAAGGACATCATTCGCAGAACTGCAGAACTCGGCGAACGCGCGATGACCGAGGATGCCGTCGAGCTGGCCGCTGAACTCAGCCACGGCTACCCGTATCTCATACAGACCATTGGCTCAGTCGCTTGGGCTAAGGCCAGGTTGGCCCACTCGGACACCATTACCGCTCAGCATGTCTCGGATGCCGCAGCGGAATCCATCCGCCGCATCGGGCTGCAAGTTCATGCGCCCAGCCTGCGGAAAGTGCCACCTCGCCAGATTGATTTTCTCAAAGCGATGGCGCGCCTCTCCCCCAATGGAAAGCCCGTGGCCACGAGCGCCATCGCAGAGACCATGGGACGCAAACTCTCTGGCATCTCACAGCTTCGCCATGACCTGATTTACCGCGAGTTGATTGTGTCAGCGTCGACGGGATACGTGGAATTCACACTTCCCTACTTCGCCGACTACCTCAATACGCTGGTGGAATAAGGTCGCTATTCGTCGCGAGCCAAGTCACCGGCTGCCCGACGAAGAAGTTCCGTGGCATTACGGCCTGCGCCGAGTTGCGCCTGTGCTTCTTCATTGGAGCTGGCAGCAAAGCCGCCCATCGGCGCCAGATTCAGGCTCTCAGCAATCTGTAGGCGCGAATAGCCCAGCTCATCCCAGAACAGCGCTGCTTGCTCAGCGAGTGCTCGAGCCGGTGTCGCCACCGGGACGCCCGTGTGCTCTTCTCGCTCCGTGACCGTCACTGGCACAATACCCAGCTCCAGGGACATATCGGCACCGACCACGGCAGCCGCAAAATCCAGTTGCTGCGTGGTGGTCAGTTCTTTGCGAGGTAGCCACACTCCGGCCGCACCGGAATCCGCCAAGGCCTGAACAGCCAGGCCATCGGGGCTCGACAGCGCGATGGTCACTTCGATTTCGTCGTCACGCAGCGGCCCTGTGACTTCGAGGAAGATCTCCGCGATCTCGCGGTGCCCCTGGGCGGGGAGATAACCCGCGTTGCCCATCAGCATGGACGGGGCCTTGATTTTGCCCTGTACGACTGCGCCGAGTGCGGGTTCTGCCAGAAGTACTTCGATGTCGCTGTCGAAACGCCGACGGACATCGGCGATGTGGGAAGCCAATCCCGCGGCCAACGACTGCGCGAAGTACTTCACGGCGCCGCGGTCAACGGCGATGAGATGGCCTGCGGCATTTTCCACCGAAGTCGCCATCGTCCATGGGCCGAGAGCGGTCAGGCGAATTTTCTGCGGGGTGCGTCCCCACGCTTCCTCGCACGCGTCGATGTCTCGGTGGAGATAATCAGTGGCCAAGGCACTCGCGCGACCACGACGGTCGGCGACTTTCCAGGAGCGCGCTCCCCTGTCGACGACGAGGTCAGCCATGAGGGCGGCCGTGCGACCGACGGCATCGGCGCCGAACCCACGGGCGGGCAACGTCGGTAGCGTGAGGTGACCTTCCAGGCATTCGCCAATGACAATCTCTGCCGCCTCGTGTGGATTGCGGCCCGGCATCGGGCCAAGGCCGACAAAGGAGGTCACGACAAGTCCTCTTCACGGGCGGTCGAGACAATCGTGCCGGAGCCCAGCACGTAGTCGCCCGCAGTGTCAGTGTGGTACAAAACAGCGGCCTGACCAGGCGCGACACCACGAAGCGGATCGCTCAGGTGCAGCCGGAAGGCGCCACCGCGTCCGGTGACGTCATCGTCAGGTCCTGCCAGCACTTCAATGCGGCAGTCGATGGGGCGACCGTGCGCACGCACCTGCACCTGCAGCTTGCCGGCCTCCGAGGCAGCGAGTACCTCATCCGGGTTGGCCAGCCAGATGGCACGGTCGGCCTCGAGCACGTTGACATTCAAGTCCGCAGCCGTGCCGATTGTCACCGTGCCGGTCTCTGCATCAATGCCGGTGACATAGCGCGGCTTGCCATCCGGCATCGGCCCCGCCAGGCCAATCCCCTTGCGCTGACCAATGGTGAAACCGTAGACACCGTCGTGCTCAGCGACGGTGTCGCCAGTTTCCTTATCCACAATGGTGCCCGGGCGACGGCCAATCTTCGCGCCCAGGAACGCCTTGGTATTGCCATCCGGGATGAAGCAGATGTCGTAAGAGTCCGGCTTGTTGGCAGTGCCTAGTCCCATCCCGCGGGCTTCTTCACGAATCTCTGGCTTCTCGGTGTTTCCTACCGGGAACATCGAGCGCTGCAGCTGCTCGCGATCCAGCACGCCCAGGACATAGGACTGGTCCTTCTTCGCATCGCGGCCGCGGCGCAACAGGCCGTCGTCGCCAAGCAAAGCGTAGTGCCCCGTGACCACAGCGTCGAAGCCGAGCGCGATGCCGCGCTCTAGTAGAGCGGCGAACTTGATGCGTTCATTGCAGCGCAGGCATGGGTTCGGCGTCTCGCCGCGCTCGTAGGAGTCGTAGAAGTCATCCATGACCTCTTCCTTGAAGCGCTCGGAGAAATCCCAGACGTAGAAAGGAATGCCCAGCTCATCGCAGACGCGGCGGGCATCGCCGGAGTCCTCTAGCGAACAGCAGCCGCGGGATCCAGCGCGAACGGACTGCGGATCTTTCGACAGCGCCAAGTGCACGCCGACGACCTCGTGACCTGCGGCCAATGCACGCGCCGCAGCCACGGAAGAATCCACACCACCGCTCATTGCTGCAAGAACTCGCATTGCGTTGCAACCTTTCCCCTCTAGATTTTGTGCACGTGTCACCGTACCACCACGGGGCAAAAACTAAGCCATGCCCGCACGCCGCGCCCGCTCGACCGTTTCCGGCAGCGCCGAAATGACGGCGTCGACATCCGCCTGCGTCGAGGTGTACCCCAGCGTAAAACGAATCGACGACCGCGCTTCCGGCTCCGAAACGCCCATCGCCATCAGCACGTGCGAGGGACGGTTAACGCCCGCGCTACATGCCGATCCCGTAGAGCAGTCAATTCCCGCCGCATCGAACAGCATGATCAAACTATCGGCCTCCGCGCCCGGGAAGCTAGCGTAGACGTGCCCCGGCAAAGCGAGCTCGCTGGTGTGGATAATCGCACCGTCGATGTGCACGATTGCCCTGATGAGCTGCTGCGTCAGACCGCGGATTCGTTCATTGTCCGTCGCCATCGCGTCCACCGCCGCGCGCAGTCCTGCCGCCATGCCCGCCGCCGACGCCACGTCCTGCGTGCCCGAACGCAGTCCGCGTTCCTGCCCGCCGCCGTTGTTATGCGGGGTAAGTTTCGCTTCACGACGAACAAGCAGCGCCCCAATCCCACGGGGACCGCCGAACTTGTGCGCGGAGATGGCCATTGTAGTGGCGCCACTTGCGTGGAAATCAATTGGCAGATGTCCGGCTGCCTGCACAGCATCGATATGGAAAGGCACGCGAGCCTCCTTCGCCCGCTTGGCAATCTCCTCCACCGGCTGGATGGTGCCGGTCTCATTGTTCGCCCACATGCACGTCACCAGCGCGGTGTTCTGCCGACTAATCTCCGGGAACTGCACCATGTCAACGCGACCATCAGCACCTACAGGAGCCTCAACAATCTTGGCCCAGTGTTCCTTTTCCAGATGGTGACATGTCTTCAACACTGCATCGTGCTCGATTGGTGGAACCACAATGTCCGAGCCAGAGGCCTTGAAGTACAGGCCTGAAATCGCTAGATTGTCGGCCTCAGTTCCACCGGAAGTAAAAACTACCTCGATGGGATCGGCACCGAGCAGCTCTGCAATTTCTTCTCGGGACTCTTCCAGAACCTTTTTCGCAATGCGTGCGGTGGCGTACTGCCCCGAGGGGTTGGCCAGACCTAGGTTCTCGACCATTGCCGTGCGCGCTTCTGGGCGCAATGGTGTAGTCGCGGCATGATCCACAAAGTGACGGGTCTTCGCAGCAGACTTCATTTCACTCTTCTCGTCCGGAGCGGCAACGATGTGGTCATTAAGCATGCAGGCAGTATAACGCTGCGTGCGCCTTATGCTCACTATCCGCCATAGTTAAACCTCACTGTCTGCACGAACAGATGAGTAGGACCAAAAAAATGCTCGGAGCGGGAACAGACAGGAAATCTGTGCCCACCCCGAGCGGGTAGTTGCTAGCCGAGTTGACTCTCGGCCAGCAGCCTTACGCAACTAGCAGCCTTAAGGCAAGTGCGTATTACTTCAGGTTCTCGATAGCCTGCGGGACAACGTCGAACAGGTCACCGACGACACCGAAGTCAGCAATCTCGAACAGCGGAGCCTCTTCGTCCTTGTTGACCACAACGATGGTCTTGGAGGTCTGCATACCTGCCTTGTGCTGGATAGCACCGGAAATACCCAGAGCAACGTAGAGGTCCGGGGAAACGGTCTTACCGGTCTGGCCAACCTGGAACTGACCCGGGTAGTAGCCAGCGTCAACAGCAGCACGGGAAGCACCAACAGCTGCGCCGAGAACGTCTGCCAGCGGCTCAACAACGTTCTTGAAGCCATCCTCGGATGCGACACCGCGGCCACCGGAAACAACCAGCTTAGCCTCGGTCAGCTCCGGACGGTCGCCGCCCTCAGCCGGCGCAAAGGAAACGATCTCGACAGCGTTGTTGCCGATCTCTGGGAATGCAATCTCGGTAACGTCAGCGGAACCGGACTTCTCCTCCGGGTCAACGGAGCCCGGACGCAGAGCGTAGACCGGGGATGCGCCGTAGCCGACACCGTCAACGATGTACTCGCCACCGAAGATGGAGTACTTAACGGAAGCGTCATCGTTGATAGCAACAACGTCGGACAGCAGACCGGAACCGGTCAGCGCAGCGACGCGGCCAGCGATTTCCTTGCCGGTTGCGGAAGCGGAAACCAGCACCGGAACCTCACGCTCGGAGGCCAGGCCGACGAGAACGTCAACCTCAGGGGTGATCAGGTACTTGTCGGCATCGTCGGACTCAGCAGCGAGAATCTCGCCAGCGCCGTAGGAGGCCAGGGTGTCTGCGAAGCCAGCAGCGGTACCCGGGGTACCCACGACAACTGCGGCCGGGGTGCCGAATGCGGAAGCAGCGGTCAGCAGTTCAGCGGTGGTGTTCTTCAGCTCGCCATTTGCGTGCTCGACGAGAACGAGGACGTCGGTCATAGTGATCTTTCTCCTACTTGTATCTCTATTTGTCTTCTATTCGCGTCAAGCGCCTTAGATGAACTTCTGGGCCTTGAGGTACTCGGCCAGCTTGGCGCCGCCGTCTCCCTCATCGTTAATGCGCTCACCAGCGGTCTTAGCCGGCTTCGGAGTGGAGCCAGTGACACCGGTAGCAGCGTTTTCGAGACCAACCTGCTCTGCCTCAGCAGCAACATCGTCCAGAGTCAGCTCGGTGACCGGCTTCTTCTTAGCGGCCATGATGCCCTTGAAGGATGCGAAGCGCGGGCTATTAGCCTTCTCAGTGACGGAGACGACTGCCGGCAGGGATGCCTTGAGCTGGTAGATACCGTCTTCGACCTCACGCTCACCGGTGATGGAGTCACCTTCGATAGCGACAGAGCGCAGGTGAGTCAGAACCGGCAGGTCGCGGTAGACACCGAGGATAGCCGGGACGGAGCCGGTGCCACCGTCAGTGGAGGCATTGCCGGTGACGATGAGGTCAACATCCTCGAGAGTGTCGATGACGTTGGACAGAGCCCATGCGGTCTGAACAGCGTCGGAACCTTCAAGTGCGTCGTCCGAAAGAATGACGGCGTCGTCTGCACCCATGGACAGAGCCTTGCGCAGTGCCTCGATGGCACGATCCGGGCCAACAGTTGCGACGGTAACGTTTCCGCCGTGCTCTTCCTTCAGCTGCAGGGCAGCCTCAACAGCGTTCTCATTAATTTCGTCGAGAACTGCGTCTGCAGACTCACGATCGAGGACAAACTTGTCATCGGTGAGCTTACGCTCGGACCAGGTGTCCGGAACCTGCTTGACCAGAACCACGATGTTCGGCATTTTTCTGTCGTCCTTACTGGTTGATTACTGGTGAACGTTTATCTGACCTTACTTCGCAAGCCGCCTCACAATAAAGTGAACCAGGCCACGCTCTAGGTCGTCTGTGTTGAAGATAACAGAACCTGTCGCCAATGCGAAGGTGATCCAGATAACAATGTCGTTATTTTTTTAAATTTTTTTCTACACCACGAGCACAGCCCGCCCGCCAACATGCTATTTCCGCATGTCAGACGTTAATAGTACGCAATCAACTGCAGCTGTCTCCGCAGTATTCGCCAACAGCAAACACCGATCCCCAACGGGCTACCCCCACCAGTTTTCCGTCGTAAAGCGGTCCTTAACCGATCTCCCGGGGCTGACAGATAAACGCCGTCGCGCTCCGTCCGATGCGCGTGACCACCACCGCCAATGCCCTGGAGCCCTTAAGTTTCCACTGCTTGCGCAACGCGTCGGGGTTGACGTCTACGCCGCGCACGAGAATTTCCACCGATCCGCAATCCAACGCTGCCAGTGCCTTGCGAACCTGCTTCAACCCCACTTGCTCAATAACTTCGAACCCGGCAATCCCCTGCGGCAAAACATCGCCACTGACGTGCGCAATCCGCTCATCGAGCTGCCACAGCCCATGCGCCGCCGCAAAATGCCGCACCAGCCCGGCGCGCACAATCGCCCCATCCGGATCAATGATGTACCGACCGGCAGCGCGCACATCGACGTCGTCAGGCATGGTGTCGTCGTAGGTCTGCACGTCCACCGCCGACAACTCTAACGGCCTGTGCTTATCGACGGTCCGGATAACCATCGCCGATCGCGTTACGGATTGCCCATCGGTAACTCCGGCCAACCCCGGCGTATATAGACATGCCTCCTTGACCGCACCGTCCACCGAAGTGACAGCCACTTCCCCGCTCCACTCGCTGAAGTCGAGGCCCGGCGCACATTTGATAGCTAGTTCTTTGTCGGGCCAGGCGGCTATGAGCGCCGGCAGCGATGGGAGCAAGTCCTCCGGGTTGGTGATCCTGCGACCACCGGAGCGGCGTGCAGGGTCAGCGACAATGACGGGTGCGTCAAAGGTCGGTTGCAAAGCATCGGCCTGCGCGAAAATGTTCTTGCCGACGTTATGCCGCGCCATGGCCAGCCGCGCAAGGTCGAGATCAGACCCGACAACGGTCAGGCCCTCGTGGTCAATTGCTGCCACCTCAGTACCAATGGAGCAGGTCACATCGGCCACTGATTCGACACCGAGATGCGCAAGCCTACGAGCGCGAGCCAGCGCGACGACAAAGGGCGTGGCCTGTTGCGCTGCTTCGGAAGAGAAGATCCAGTCCCCTGGCAGTTTGCTGACCGCAGAACGCCGAGCTGCCGCGACTTCAATGACCGCGCGACCAAACTCGCCACAGTGTTGGCGTAGATGCGCGGAGTCTGCAATCAGAGACTTTTTAGTGAGCGCGAGCTGGTCGGCCTCATCTAGCCACTCCGGGTGAGCAGCAACAGCGGCCACCTCTGCAGCGGACAGGGACACTCGTTATCTCCTTCCAACTAGGGATCAGCCGGTTAACGGGGGTTGAGTAGTCGGCTAACGGTTCATACCTTTGCGCAAATGCCCCATGTGGGTGGCAACAGCAAAGTACTCATCCATAAAAGGTTCCCCGAGGAAGTCACTACTGGTGCGTCGCACCGGAGTGTTTCTGGCCGCCTCGAGAGCCTCCGCCACAGTACTGACACCGTCCAAGCGAGTCAGTTGCGCCCAGGTCGGAGGCATGAGGCCAAGTAGCCCACGGCGCCATCCATCCAAAATCGTAGTCGGTCGGAACCAACCTGAAGATGATGCCTCAGAGGTGTCACCGTCGGCTCTTTGACCGTCGGGAAGCGCGGCGAGGAAGAAATAGGTGTCGTAACGAATGGGGTTGGATTCGGGTGTCACCCAGTTAGCCCAAGGACTGACGAGTTCGGCATCGAGCGCCAGATTTTCATTGCTAAGAAAATCCGTCAATGACAACTCGTGGGCTTCCAACTGTCGTCGCTGACGGTGGAAGCGGTGGGCATCTGCGACAATCTCACCGCCAGCATCGCGAACCAACAGAGTGCCTGTTTCCTCAAAGGTCTCACGCACGGCCGCGCAGGTGAGCGCGTGCGCCCGCACGCGGTCGACGTTAAAAGCCTGCGCGATCCGCGACTCGGGGTCGGCTTCCGACGGCTCGGTCACGGCCATGCCCTCATTCGCGACAGCGGGGAAATCACGCCGGTCTACTCCACCGCCGGGGAACACGGTCATGTTGGCCGCAAAACGCATTGAGGATACGCGTTCTTGAACGTAGACCTCGAGCCCGCAGTGGGTGTCGCGGAGCAGCAACACAGTCGCAGCCAGTTTCGGCGACGCGGGTGTATTCGGGGTTTCAGGTGTCGGAACCGCCATGAGCGTCTACTTCTTCCGGTGCTTTCCAGCAGGCCGTGCCCGGCGCGCAAAGTAGCGATCATCGATGCGATCGACGACGATTTCCTGGTGGAAAGCCTTGGTCAGGTTCTCACTGGTCAGGACGTCGTCAATAAGCCCCTGTGCGATGACATTGCCTTCGTCGAGGAGCATCGCATGGGTGAAGCCGTACGGAATTTCTTCCGGGTGGTGCGTAATCATCACCATCGCCGGCGCATCCGGGTCGAGTGCGAGTTCGCCTAAGTAACCGACGAGGTCCTCGCGACCGCCGAGGTCGAGTCCGGCTCCCGGCTCGTCGAGAAGCAGCAATTCGGGGTTGACCATCATGGCTCGTGCGATGAGTACGCGCTTGCGCTCTCCCTCACTGAGAGTGCCCCAGGTGCGGTCTGCAAGATGCTCAGCACCCATGCGCTCGAGAATCTCGGAGAGCTGTTCGAAATCCATCTCTTCATAGGTCTCACGCCAGCGCCCCAGGACGGAGTAACTGGCGGAAATAACAAGGTCCGCGACCTTTTCGTCATTGGGAATGCGGTGAGCAATCGACGATGATGTCAAACCAATCATGGTGCGCAGATCACGCATGTCGGTGCGCCCAATCTGCTCGCCCATCACATGGGCCACCCCTGAAGACGGGAACTCCTCCGCTGCAGCAATGCGCATCAAAGAAGTTTTGCCTGCACCGTTCGGCCCCATGATGACCCAGCGTTCGTCAAGTTCTACTTGCCAATCGACCGGCCCGACCAGCGTACGGCCACCACGGATGAGGTTTACGTCGCGAAAGTCGAGTAGTAAATCTTCGTTAAAGTCTTCTTCCAATTCAGCCACACATCCATGGTGCCCTAACTTTGCCCAAATGTGCGCTTGGACATTCTCATCTATCCTCGGTAGAGAGCAAATCGAGTTCACTCGAGATGGTTTTGCTTCGATTTTCACCTAGCTCGCCGACAATTAGGAGAACGTCTTTTATGACTGGTCGAATCGGTATTGATGACATCCGTCCTCAAATCAACGGTGGTGCAACTCCATCGAAGGCCGTAGTGGGTGAAGTCGTCCCAACCTTTGCCGTCATTTGGCGAGAAGGCCATGACGCGATGAACGCCACGCTCAACGTCAAGGGGCCGAAGGAATCAGCTTTTGCTTCCCGCTCACAGCGCATTCCAATGCACTTTTCTGACCATGATCCAAATCAGGTCAATGCCACCTTCGTCCCAGACGTTCCGGGGCTGTGGACCATTCGCATTGATGCCTGGTCCGACCCGATGGCAACGTGGCGCAACGCTATCACCAAGAAGTTCGAGGCCGGTCAGAGCGAAGCTGAACTCGCTAATGATCTAGAAATTGGCGCCGCTCTCTTCGACCGCGCCGCCGCTGGTGCCGCTGCTATCCACCGCAACCACCTACGCTCCATCGCCGCAGGTCTGCGCGGCGACGGCGATCTTCGCGCCCGCATTGCAGCCGCGCTTTCCGACGAGACCCGCGCCATTTTGCAGGCGCACCCGGTGCGCGACCTTTTGACCCGCGGAAAGACCCGCAAGATCAAGGTTGACCGCCGCGAAGCCCTGTACTCCTCTTGGTATGAGTTCTTCCCCCGTTCCAACGGTGGTTACGGCGAAAATGGCGAGCTGCTGCACGGCACATTCAAGACTGCGGTTGCACAGCTTGATCGCGCTCAGCGCATGGGCTTCGACACGGTCTATCTGCCCCCGATTCACCCAATCGGTGAAATCAATCGCAAGGGTCGCAACAACACCCTGACCCCGGAACCGGGCGATGTCGGATCTCCGTGGGCTATCGGCTCCGCAGAAGGTGGCCACGACGCCATCCACCCGAGCCTCGGTGACGAAAAGGACTTCAAGGAATTCATCAAGGCTGCTAAGGAGCGCGACCTCGAGGTCGCTATCGACCTAGCGCTCCAGTGTGCACCGGACCACCCCTGGGCTAAGGCTCACCCGGAGTGGTTCACCGTGCTGCCGGACGGCACCATTGCCTACGCCGAGAATCCGCCGAAGAAGTACCAGGACATCTACCCGCTGAATTTCGACAACGATGCCAAGGGCCTGTACGCAGAGGTTCTGCGTGTAGTGAAGTTTTGGGTCAAGCGTGGAGTCAAGGTCTTCCGCGTGGATAACCCCCACACCAAGCCGGGCAACTTCTGGGAATGGCTGATTGAAACCGTTCACGAAACCAACCCGGAGGTCATCTTCCTCGCCGAGGCCTTCACCGCCCCGGCCCGCCTCTACGGCCTGGCCAAGGCTGGCTTCACTCAGTCCTACATCTACTTCCCGTGGAAGACTACGAAGGAAGAGCTGACCGAATTCGGCGAGGAGATTACCCGCCATGCGGACATCGCTCGCCCATCCCTATGGGTCAATACCCCCGATATTCTGCATGACTTCCTGGTCAAGGGCGGCCGTGGCGCCTTCGCCATCCGCGCCGCGCTGGCTTCAACCCTGTCTCCGCTGTGGGGCATGTACTCCGGCTTCGAGCTGTTTGAAAACGTTCCGGTCAAGGAGGGCTCCGAGGAGTACCTCGACAGCGAGAAGTACCAGCTCCGCAGCCGCGATTACGACCAGGCACTGGCCACCGGCAACTCGCTGGAGCCGTTCATTGCCACGCTGAACAAGATTCGTCGGGAGCACCCTGCTCTGCAGCAGCTGCGCAACTTGCACTTCCACGACATCGACAATGACAACCTGCTGGCTTACTCGAAGCTCGATCCGGTCACCGGCGATGCCATCCTCGTTGTTCTCAACCTCGATCCGTGGAATGCCCAGGAAGCTACCGTGCACCTCGACATGGATTGCATCGGGCTCCGCAACCACGACCGCATGGATGTCACTGACCTGATTACCGGCAACCAGTTCAACTGGGGCAAGGACAACTACGTCCGCCTGGCACCGTGGGAAAACGTTGCGCACATCATCAAGCTGCCGGAAATCGATGTCAAGCTCCGCCACAAGTTGGCTTGGCGCGACGTCCCCGACTACGAGGGCTAGAACGCTTGCTGGGAACTTTCGGGGTTAGTGGGCCGCTGACCTGACCACTGTCGCAACGATTCGTCGTTAGGCTGGCGGGTGAGTTAGCAGCCCACTGTCCCCTACCTCCCTCTATTTCTTTAAAACTTAACTCAACAACTTCACATTCACCTACCTAGAAACGCTTCGGAAGGACCTTCCATGGGAGCCCACACAGATCCCCGCCTCGCAATTGATTCCGGCGATATGGATCGCCTGCGCTACTGCACCCATCACGATCCGCACAGCATCTACGGCGCACACGTCGTGGACGGTGACACGGTTATTCGCACGAGGGTCTTCGGCGCTCAGGCAGTTACTGTCGTCAGCACGCGCGGCGAGTTTGAAGCGGAGAACCTGGGCGACGGTTTCTTCACCGCCCTCGTCCCCGGCGGCGATGACTTCGACTACCGTCTGCGCATTACGTGGGACTCCGGCGAGACCGTAGAGCGTGCCGACGGCTACCGTTTCCTCCCCACTATCGGCGCTGGTGACCTACACCTAATCGGCGAGGGACGTCATGAGGAACTGTGGAAGGTTCTCGGTGCTCACCTTCGCAGTTACGACACAGAGCTGGGTACGGTCGAAGGCACCTCGTTTACGGTCTGGGCTCCGAACGCACGCGGCGTCGCCGTGGTCGGTGACTTCTGTATGTGGAACGGCGCGCAGTACCCAATGCGCTCTATGGGTGGCGCAGGTATCTGGGAGCTGTTCATCCCGGGTGTGGGTGAGGGCGAAGTCTACAAGTTCGCCATCACGACACCGGAGGGACAGCGTCGCGATAAGGCCGACCCGATGGCGCGTGCTGCTGAGCTCCCACCGGCTACCGGGTCGATTGTTGCGACCTCCGACTACGCCTGGAGCGACCAAGCGTGGATGGAAAAGCGCGCCAACACAGACTGGACCGAAGAGCCCATCTCTATCTACGAGGTCCACTTGGGTTCCTGGAAGCAGGGCCTGAGCTACGAGGTTATGGCGGAGAAGCTGGTGCGTTACGTGGTCGACATGGGCTACACCCATGTGGAGTTCATGCCAGTATGTGAGCACCCGTTCACCGGTTCCTGGGGTTATCAGGTTTCCGGCTACTACGCTCCGACCAGCCGCTTCGGCACCCCAGATCAGTTCCGCGGTCTAGTTGATGCCTTCCACGCCGCTGGCATCGGTGTCATCATGGACTGGGTTCCGGGGCACTTCCCGAAGGACGAGTTCGCACTTGCCCGCTTCGATGGCACGGCTTGCTACGAGCACCCGGACTGGCGCCGCGGCGAGCAGCGCGACTGGGGCACCTACGTTTTCGACTTCGGCCGCAACGAGGTACGCAACTTCCTCTACGCCAACGCACTGTACTGGGCAGAAGAGTTCCACATCGACGGTCTGCGCGTCGACGCAGTGGCTTCCATGCTGTACCTGGACTACTCCCGCAATGAAGGCGAGTGGCTGCCGAACCAGTACGGTGGCCGTGAAAACCTCGATGCTGTTCAGTTCCTGCAGGAATTCAACGCCACGGTACACAAGCACAACCCGGGCTTCCTCACCGTGGCCGAAGAATCTACTTCTTGGCCGGGTGTGACCGCACCTACCGAGCACGGTGGCTTGGGCTTCTCTATGAAGTGGAACATGGGCTGGATGAATGACACGCTGGAGTACTTCAGCAAGGAGCCGATTTACCGCTCCTACCACCACCATGAGCTCACCTTCGCTATGGTCTACGCCTACTCGGAAGAGTTCATTCTGCCGATTAGCCACGACGAGGTCGTGCACGGCAAGGGCTCGCTGTGGGAGCGCATGCCGGGCGGCGATTGGGATAAGGCCGCAGGCCTACGTACTTTCCTGACCTTCATGTGGGCGCACCCGGGCAAGCAGCTTCTATTCCAGGGTCAGGATCTTGGCCAGAACCACGAGTGGAACCACGATGAGTCCGTGGCTTGGGACAACCTCGAAGGTTGGAGCGGCGAATTCCACCGCGGCATTCAGCTGCTGGTTAAGGACATCAACGCCATCTACAAGGAAAACCCAGCGTTCTACACCCAGGATGACCGCCCAGAGGGCTTCCAGTGGATTAACGCGGATGATTCCACAAACAATGCTGTGTCCTTTGTCCGTTACGGCACCGATGACTCGGTCGTCGCCTGCGTCTATAACCTGTCGGGAACCACGCAGGAAATCTACAAGATTGGCGTACCGCGCGGTGGCCAATGGACGGAGATTCTGAACACAAACGCATCGCGTTACGAGGGCTCCGGCTACGGTGAAAACGGTACTGTGACCGCGGTCGAGCACGGTTGGAACGGCCAGGCTCACTCGATTGATTTGGTGCTGCCGGCCAACACCGCCGTTTGGCTGAAGTGGCAGGGCTAGTCCCGAATCCAGCCAAACAAAAGACAATCACATAGGAATTGCCCGTGCTGCACGGTTTTCAGTGATCTGAGTTTCGGCCTGAAAACCTGACACACGGGCAATTTTGTTTTGGGGAGCGTATCCAGGTTTTATCCTCGGAACGGATTGAACCAGTCAGGTTCCAAAGATTCGTTGTAATTCGCAGAATCTGAATCATCGGTGTACGCGGATCCATCCATGCTGTCGGTTCCGATGCGATCCGGAATGCCGTCGCCATCCTCATCCGCGCTCCACGTCGCAGCCTGCTTGGCAGTCAGTGGCTTGCCATCCTTACCAAGGCGATTGTAATCCGGCAGAAGCGGGGCTATTTGGGAACCCAGCTGGCCGAGCAGGCCGTCGGTAAGCTCATTGAGCGGCACCTCATCAAAGCGCGTCGTAATGGCGTAAGCGATGGGTCCGGCTGCGGTGTACAAAATACCGTGGTCATTAACGCCCTCGGCAGTGTCACCGGTCTTCTGGACTGCGGAGCCGACGTACATCACAAACTTCTGCGAACCACCGTAAGTGAGGTAGGTCAATGCAGTTTGTGCCGTGTCCTTGGTAATGAAGTTGTGCTTTGAGGTGCCATCGGCCACTTCCTGGAGACGTGCCATGAACAGCGCAGCTTGAGAGGGAGTAAACCAGGACCGATCACCGCTGGGATTGGGGATGTTGAACTTGTTGCCCAGGTGGTAGCGCTTGTCATCAACACCGGCTTCCTTGATGGTTTTGTTGACCTCGTCGAAACCAGCGACAGCGTCAATCAACCCATTCGCCGCGGTGTTGTCCGAATACCGCATCACGTACTGCAACAGCCCGTCGAGCGTGTATTGGCCAGGGCCAATCACGCTTCCGCCAACACCATTGTCCCAATCGACCGTCACCGTCTTGTCTAGGTCATCGCCGAATTTCTTCAGCGCAGTAACCACTAACGGAGCCTTGATGGTCGATGCGGAGTACTCCTTCGTATCCTCGCCTACCGACGCCGTGAGCCCTTTGTATGGACCGTCAATGACACGCAAATAGACACCTAAATCAATGCCATAGTTGTCGGAGAAACTCTTAGCCGCAGTATCGAGGACGTCCTGTGCATCAGACCAGGTGACTTCCTCGGAAGCATCCCAACCGTTATCTGGAGCATTAGGTTTTGTGGTAGCAGTGGTGGCCTTGGACCCGGTGGTGCTTGGGACATCGATGGTGCACCCCGCCAACAGAGTCGAGGCCGAAAGCGCAACAATGACCGAGGCGGAAGTAGCGCGAAGGGCTTTGGGGCGAAGTCGCATGCAAAACTCCTGGCTGCAGAAAACTGAAGACCAAAGGCACCTAGCGCAGTATGAACTGTCTGAGGTGAACAGGTGGATGAGATGCAGTGGTAACTGCTGTAAACCACTGAGAACTGTTGGAAGATTACCACCTTCCGAAAAATCTCGTTGCACTGGGGCGCAGCTTTTGTGCAACAATGGATTAAATATAGACATGATTAAAAGAATCAATGTCCAACGGTGCACCCAGGCAGTTGAGCTGCACATTTGATGCTTAATGCTTCAACGATGCCTCGTCCGAGACCGCTGCTAGAAATAGCGCACGGCACCGAAAATCGGAGGAAGTGAATCGCAATGAAGGAAAAGGTACATCGCTTGATGGACCGCATGCAGATTCGCCATGCCCATATGCGCAACACCTGGTATGGGCCGGTACTCTCCCCGGTTCTTCTCGTCGCAGGCTTCGTATTGCTCATTGTTGGCATTATCATTTTGCCAACTCCTGCTCCCGGATGGCTCTGCATCTTTGTTGCACTGGGAATTCTCTCGTTGGTGCATCCGCCGACACGTCGCCTGAACATCTGGTTGGCAGCAAAATTGGACGCCTTTTACGCCTGGTATGCGGAGCGTCATGTGGCAATGAAAGCAACACTTTTCCTGTTGCTAATGGCGTTTATGGCCGCTGTAATGGGCAGCGTCTACTACTTCATGGCTCCGGATGACTGGCCATACACCGACGCTTCAAGCTAGGAGCCTGAGCGCTTTCCAGGCTCCTAGTACAGTGCCCCTAGTCCAGTACTCCTAGTACAGTGCGCTAGCCATCCTCCGGCGTGCATCCAATGCCACTGGATCTGCGGTATCGAATAGCACAAGCAGCTCTAGTAGACGCGACTTGATGGCCTCACGGTCATCGCCAAACACCTGCGGGAGCAACTTCAACAAACGATCGAGCGCCTTCGCTGGATCGTCGACAAGCATCGTGACATCCGCGGCATCGAGGGCGAGCGCGACGTCCTTCGGCGCAGCGTCGGCCTTTGCAATTGGATCTGCGCTGCGATCGATTTTGGCAGCGCGGGCGAAGAAGGACACATTCGCGTGAGCGCGCTTCAGCCCCTGATTTGCGGGCTCGGACTGCAGCATAGCGTCATACAGCTCCAACGCTCCGTCGAAATTGCCCTCCTCGAGCAACTCTTCGGCCTGCTCCAAACGCGGGTCATCGGTGGGTACGGGGTTGCCGAAGAAGTCAGTCGGCTCCGGAGCCTCCGGCCCGCTACCCTCCCCAGCCATGCGAGTTCCCGCCGGCAGCCCCTTGAGACGCCCCCGAGTGGCCTCCATAACCTGCGCCAGCCACTGCTCCAGCCAATCCCTGGTTTTCTCACCCACAAACATGCCAATGGGACTGCCCATAGCCACAGCCGTGACTGTCGGCACTGCCTGCACACCGAATGCCTGGGCCAGCTGTGGATGCTCCTCAGCATCTGCCCACGCCAGGATCCAGTTCAAATTGGCCTCACGAGCCATGCCTTCTAGCTCAGCCCGAAGACGCAGCGAATCAGCTGCTCCAGCCATGCCGATCAAGACAATTACCGGTACCTGCTCCGAGCGCAGAACGACTTCTGCCTCAAGAGTCTGCGGGGCAATCTCAACTACAGGAGGAAGCCCATTTCCCTGATCACTGGTTGCCCGCTCGATCTCCTCTCGGCGCTTACGTTCGGCTTCGGCGCGCTGGTGGAGCTGCTCCAAATCAACCGTGCCGGGCGGTGGTGGCGGAGTCGAGCACTCGCGGTGACCGTGTGCTCCATGCGAGTGACCATGAGAATGGCCATGTGCGTGACCATGTCCAGCTGGCATCGTAAAAGGGTTCCTCTCCAGTGTCGTCGTAAAGCCTATGTAAAGACCTATGTAGAGCCTACGTGCCCAATCCGAACAAGAGACTAGTCGGTGGCTTTCAGCGCATCCTCGACCGCATCCACTTTCGCACGCAGCTGCCCGGTATATCCGTTGCGAATGTCCGCTTTGATGACCAGAGAAGTACGCGGACTGACACGGCTGACTGCTTCCGTAGCTCGCTTAATGACATCCATCACCTCATCCCATTCGCCTTCAACTAGGGTGAACATGGCATTGGTCTCGTTGGGCAGGCCGGATTCGCGCACAACACGCACGGCTTCAGCAACCGCCTCCGCCATTCCCTGCTCGGGATCGGAGAAAGTGGGGGCAACAGAAAATGCGACAATCATGCCGCCGATAATAGCGAGTACCCTGGAAACTATGAGTGAGACACAGATTCCCGTTCCCCATAAGTACGTAGTCGCTGTCGATCACGTCGGCGTCGCAGTCCCGGATTTTGATGCCGCTATTGAGTGGTACCGCGCAAACCTTGGTTTCATCAACTACCACGATGAAGTCAATGAAGAGCAGGGCGTCCACGAGGCCATGGTCGGCCCGGCCGACAAGGTTGAAGGTGGCACTCTGGTTCAGATTCTCGCGCCACTGAACGACCAGTCCACGATTGCAAAGTACCTGGACAAGAAGGGTCCAGGAATCCAGCAGTACGCAGTTCGCGTCACTGATCTGGAGGCGCTGATGGCGCACCTGAAGGAGCAGGGCACCCGGGTGCTGTACCCGGAGCCGAAGATCGGTACCGCAGGTTCGCGCATCAACTTCATCCACCCGAAGGATGCCGGTGGCGTCCTGCTGGAGCTCGTTGAGCCGGCTAAGTAGATCTATCCCCAGCGGCGCGTGATAGTGCGGTGAGCTCTGTTGCGCCAGCAGTTAGTGTGCCAATGACGCCGGTCATCGGCGCCTGCACCATAATCCTGCGGCCAAGCTACGATGTGCGAGGTCCCGGGCATGATTTCCTGGTCGCACCCTGGACAGCGATAAACCTTTTTCGACTGTCCAGCGCTGATGTTACGCACCGCAAAGTCCACGTCCTGCCAACCGGCAGGCCCAGATTCAGTGCGGGTGTTTTGGAAAGAACTGCCAAATGCGGGCAGGCTGCCGCGATTCTGGCCGTGGTTATTACGCCCGCCGCGTTGGTTGCCTCGTTGATTACCGCGCCGCTTGTGGTTTCGCCTAGGCATGGCTAGAACAACCGCAATTCATTGGACTCCAGGCCACGCAGGGCGTCGTAATCCACGGTCACACAGCGAATCCCACGATCCTCTGCCAGAGTCTTGGCCTGTGGCTTAATCTCCTGGGCAGCAAAAATCCCTTCCACCGGTGCCAGCAGCTCATCGCGGTTCAGCATCTCCAAGTAACGGGTTAGCTGCTCAACACCGTCGATACCGCCCCGACGCTTAACCTCGACTGCAACGGTGGCGCCGTTTTCATCGCGGCCAAGCAGATCCACCGGTCCGATCGGGGTTGGGTATTCGCGCCTAATCAGGGTGTAGCCCTCGCCGAACGTTGTGAACTGATCTGCAAGCAGCTCCTGTAGATGCGCTTCTACCCCGTCCTTCTCCAGGCCAGGGTCCTCTCCCAGTTCGTACGTGCTATCAGCCAGCACCTTGCCGATAGTGATACGAAGCTGCTCGCCCTTCTTATTCTCAACGACCCAGAGCTTTTCACCAGTGTCTTCACCCGACTCGTCGAGAATATCCTTCTCCGTCAGCGTGCACGGCGGTGTCATCCAGTTTAGAGGCTTATATGCACGGTCGTCGGCATGCACAGAAACAGACCCATCGGCTTTCACCAACAGCAAGCGCGGGGCATGAGGCAGATGGGCATTCAAGCGACCGACATAGTCAACGGTGCATTCAGCAATCACAAGGCGCATTCCCCTACCCTAACGTGACTGCCGCGCGGGAGAAAACAATACCCACTAGAGCCTTAGCAATAGCCTCTCGTAAGAGACTAGTACTGACTTCCCCGGCCACGGTTATAAGCCGAACGGAAACGTCGCTCAATATCTGTAGGAAACTCACGAGTCTGGCGTGACGACGGCTTCGACTCCACCCACGCCACCAGGGCAGTGTCCGAGGACGAGTCCACGGCAAACTCCCATTCGGTATTTTTCCCCGTTTTAATCCTGACTACCCGAAGCCCGGGCGCGAAAAAACCCGCCTCGATGTCAGTCGGATCTCGGCGATCCACAATAGTGACATCGTGACGGGCAAATTCGGCATCACAGCCAGGACGCAGCGAACGTAGCTTGTACATCTTCAACGTCGACTCTGAATAAACAATGACACCATGGCGCCAATGACTGCCATCACCTGCAGGAAGGCGACGAGCAATAACAGGAGTACCTTTTGCATGCAGGCTGGCGAAACGCCACAGGGCAAGGACCCCGCCGACGATCAACATCGCACCGATAATCATGAACATGATTGACATCATGGTTACGCTTGAAAACACTATCTGCCAGCCTCGCATCCGGGTGAATAGACGACGAACCTTGGTTCAAAAGCGCTTTAGAGGCTTTTTACAAACCCTACCCGATTGTTGCACTGACATGAAAAATAACTAAGAAAAACGGGGCGGGAAGCTGGCAAGATTTCTCTTGCGAGCTCCCCGCCCCGTTTAAAGAAGCAGGAAGAATACGGTCGTGCGACCGGATGTTCAGGCGAAAAGACTAGTTGATGGAAGCGCGACGAGCCGCGCGGACCTCCGACTCAGCCTGAGCCTTTACTGCAGGGTCATCCGAAGTCAGGTTGGACTCGGCCTCGGAGAGGTTAACCTCGTCAGCCCAGACTGCCTTATCCGCGAGGATCGAAACCTTCGAGGTAGACACGGAAATGAACCCACCCTGTACCGAAGCGACAAGAACCTTGCCGTCTGCGGTCTTGATGGTCACCGTGCCGTTGTTGACCAGCTGGCCAAGCAACGGCTGGTGTCCGGGCAGCACGCCGATCTCACCCTCGGTGGTCTGGGCAGAGACCAAAGTGGCCTTGCCCTTCCAGAGCGGTCGCTCAACGGCAACCAGTTCAGCGGTGATTTCAGCCATGAGGATGCCCCTTACTTCTTCTGCATTTCAGCGTACTTCTTCTCGACATCGTCGAGGCCACCCAGGCCGTCGAAGGCCATCTCCGGGTAGTTGTCGAAGTCGCCCTTGCAGATGCGGTCGAAGGCAACAATGGTGTCCTTCAGCGGGACGTACGAACCAGGCAGACCCGTGAACTTCTCAGCAACGAAGAAGTTCTGACCCAAGAATCGCTGGATACGACGTGCACGCTGCACGGTCACCTTGTCCTCCTCAGACAGCTCGTCCATACCGAGGATGGCGATGATGTCCTGGAGTTCCTTGTTCTTCTGCAGGATGTTAATAACCTGCTGAGCAACTCGGTAGTGCTCCTCACCGACGATCGACGGCTCGAGGATACGAGAAGTCGAAGTCAGCGGGTTCACTGCCGGGTAAATACCCTTCGATGCAATCGAGCGGTCGAGCTCGGTGGTTGCATCGAGGTGGGCGAAGGTCGTTGCCGGAGCCGGGTCGGTGTAGTCATCGGCAGGCACGTAGACGGCCTGCAGAGAGGTAATCGAACGGCCCTTGGTGGACGTAATGCGCTCCTGCAGAACACCCATCTCGTCAGCCAGGGTCGGCTGGTAACCCACGGCGGAAGGCATACGACCCAGCAGGGTCGAAACCTCAGAACCGGCCTGGGTGAAACGGAAGATGTTGTCAATGAAGAGCAGCACGTCCTGGTGCTGAACATCGCGGAAGTACTCTGCCATGGTCAGACCCGACAGCGCGACACGCATACGGACTCCCGGCGGCTCGTCCATCTGGCCGAAGACAAGGGCGGTGTCCTGGAGAACGCCCATCTCTTCCATTTCCAGGAAGAGGTCGGTGCCCTCACGGGTACGCTCACCAACACCGGCGAAGACCGAAGTACCGGAGAACTCGCGTGCAATACGAGTAATCATCTCCTGAATCAGAACGGTCTTACCGACACCGGCACCACCGAACAGACCAATCTTGCCGCCCTTAACGTACGGGGTCAGCAGGTCGATGACCTTAATACCGGTTTCCAGAATCTCGGTCTTGCCCTCGAGCTGGTCGAAGGCCGGCGGCTCACGGTGGATGCCCCACTGCTCACCATCGCGACCCAGGCCCGGCTCATCCAGGCAGTCGCCCATTGCGTTAAAGACGTGACCCTTGACGACGTCACCAACCGGAACCGAAATCGGCTTTCCGGTGTCCTTGACCTCTGCACCGCGGACCAGGCCGTCGGTCGGAGCCATAGCAATGGTACGAACCATGTTGTCACCGAGGTGCTGTGCAGTCTCGAGGACAATGGTCTTGGCGACCGAAGGAAGGGTAACTTCCACGGTCAGCGCGTTGTAAAGTGCCGGCAGTTCGTTACGCGGGAACTCCACGTCGACGACGGCACCGATGACACGCACAACACGGCCCACAGCCGTGGTGGTGTTCTGCTCACTTAGAGCTGTGCTCATATCTAGTCACTTTCTCCGCTGTCGTCGAGCGCACCGGCGCCACCGACGATTTCTGTGATTTCCTGGGTAATCTGTGCCTGACGTGCCTGGTTAGCAACACGCGAGAGGTCCTTGACCAGCTCGGTAGCGTTGTCCGTCGCGGACTTCATAGCGTTACGACGGGCAGCGGACTCAGAGGCAGCGGCCTCGAGCATCACTGCGAACAGAGTGCGGGACACGTACTGCGGCAGAAGCTCTGCCAACAGGGTGTCTGCATCAGGCTCGAATTCATAGTCCGGCTTGAGGTCATCTGATCCATCGGACAGCATGTCCTCGCCCTGAGCAATCTCGACATCCTCGTACACAGGCTCAATCGGGAGCATCTGGTGTGCACGCGGAATCTGAGAAAGCATGGACACGAATTCCGTGTAGACAACGTGGACCTGGTCGAAGCCCTGAACGGCCTCGCCGTTGGTGCCACGCAGGCCTTCGCGGTACTTGGCAGTGCCCTCGGCCGTAGCGTTGAAACCATCAATGAGGTGACGACGCACGTCGTGGGTTGCGGCGTAGTCCGGATCCTGGGAGAAGCCCTCCCACGTACCGGCGAGCTCGACACCACGGAAGTCGTAGTAGTCGGTGCCCTTACGGCCAGTCACGTAGAGAACGACCTCATGCCCCTGCTCTTCCAGAGCGGTACGCAGTTCTGCAGCCTTCTTCAGGACGTTGTGGTTGTAGCCGCCACACATGCCGCGGTCACTGGTCACAACCAGGACAGCAACACGCTGGTTACCCTCACGCTTTACGAGCATCGGGTGATCCAACGACGAAGCCGATGCGAGACGTCCGATGACCTTCTCGATTTCGTCGGCGTACGGCTGGGAGTCTGCTACGCGACGCTGCGCCTTAGTAATGCGCGAGGTTGCGATAAGCTCCTGGGCCTTGGTGATCTTCTTGGTCGAGTTCACCGACTTGATTCGGGCTCGAAGTTCACGAAGATTCGCCATGTCCTATTCCCTCCCTTCAATTGCGAAAACGGTCATTGAGTAGCTCAACCTGCCTAGTTCTGGGCAGTCTTGCGGGAGACCGTAATCTGCTGCTTCTTGAGCTCGCCCTCGTCGAGTGCCTCGACCGGAGCCTCGGAAGCCAGCGGTGCGCCCTCAGAAGTCTGGAAGGACTTCTTGAAGTTAGCGGTAGCGGACTTCAGAGCAGCCTTGGACTCGTCAGAGAAGGCGACGCCGCCGTCAATCTGCTCGAAGACTGCAGGCTGAGTGTCCTGCAGGTGCTCAAGCAGCTCGGCCTCGAAGCGACGGACGTCCTCAACCGGGACATCGTCGAATTCGCCCTCACCAGCGAGGTAGATGGAGGTCATCTGGTACTCGACCGGCTGCGGGTGGTTTTCCTTCTGCTTCAGCAGCTCAACCAGACGCTGACCGCGCTCCAGCTGACGCTTGGAGGCATCGTCCAGGTCGGATGCGAACATTGCGAATGCTTCCAGGTCGCGGTAGGACGCGAGGTCCAGACGCAGGTTACCGGAAACCTTCTTCATGCCCTTGGTCTGTGCGGCACCACCAACACGGGAAACCGACACACCGACGTTAATAGCCGGGCGGACACCCTGGTTGAACAGGTCGGACTCGAGGAAGACCTGGCCATCGGTAATGGAAATGACGTTGGTCGGAATGAAGGCCGACACGTCGTTTGCCTTGGTCTCGATGATCGGCAGTGCGGTCAGCGAGCCTGCACCCATGTCGTCGGAGAGCTTCGCAGCACGCTCCAGCAGACGGGAGTGGAGGTAGAAGACGTCACCCGGGTAAGCTTCGCGTCCCGGCGGGCGACGCAGCAGCAGCGAGATGGCACGGTATGCCTCTGCCTGCTTAGTCAGATCATCGTAGATGACCAGGACGTGCTTGCCCTGGTACATCCAGTGCTGACCCAGTGCGGCGCCTGCGAATGGTGCAAGCCACTTGAAGCCTGCGGCATCCGACGCCGGGGCAGCAACGATGGTGGTGTACTCGAGTGCGCCCTGCTCCTCGAGGGTCTGGCGCACACCAGCAATGGTGGAGCCCTTCTGACCGATAGCAACGTAGATGCATCGCACCTGCTTGCTCGGGTCACCGGACTCCCAGTTAGCCTTCTGGTTCAAAATGGTGTCCAGGCAGACCGCGGTCTTACCGGTCTTACGGTCACCAATGATCAGCTGACGCTGACCACGACCAATTGGGGTCATTGCGTCGATGGCCTTAATACCAGTAGCCATCGGCTCTTCAACCGGCTGACGCTGCAGCACGGTCGGTGCCTGCAGCTCGAGGACGCGGTCCTCTTCAGCCTCAATGTCGCCCAGGCCGTCAATCGGCTGGCCCAGGGGGTTAATTACGCGACCGAGGAACTTGTCCCCGACCGGAATCGAAAGGACGTCACCCGTCCGCTTTACCTCGTCACCCTCTTTAAGCGACTCGAAGTTACCCAGCACCACAACGCCGACCTTGTCGGTGTCGAGGTTCTGAGCGACGCCAATAACGCCGCCCGGGAACTCCAGAAGCTCATTCGTCATGACCGACGGCATTCCCGAAACCTGGGCGATACCATCAGCTGCACTGATAACAACGCCAACCTCCTCACGGGAGGCCTCCGGGGAGTAGCTCGAGGTGTAGTTCGCAATCGCGCTACGGATCTCGTCGGAGGAGATCGTCAGCTCCGCCATGTTCTTCCTGCTCTCGGTAATATTCTTCCAGTGATTAATCGTCTAAACCATCCGTCAGCCGAGGCCGACGCGCAGCTTCTCAAGCTTTGTTGAAAGGCTACCGTCGATGACCTCGTCGCCAACCCGGATGACCAGTCCACCGAGAATCGACTTGTCGATCACGGTGTGGATGGACATCGCCTTGCCGTAGACTCGGCCGAGCTTGTCCGCCAGTGCTCGCTCTTGCTCGTCAGAGACGGCCGTGGCACTGGTCACGCGAGCGACGACGTGGTTCCGCAGGCCGGCGGCTAGCCGGGACAGGGAGTCAATGTCGTCCGCGGGGCGCTTGGATGGGCGGCCAACAGCCTGCAGTGCCAGGGTTTCGGTCACGGAAGTGACCTTGCCGTACAGCACAGAGGCGAGGAGCCCACGCTTGGCTTCGGGGGTTGCGGCCTTGTCGGCCAGCAGCTGTTCAAGCTGCGACTGCTCAGCCAGGATGTGTCCCAGTTGGAACAGCTCAGACTCAACAGTCTCAAGCTGTCCCTGGCCTTCGGCAGAGCGAAGGAGGGCTCGACGGCCCAGCTCTACCAAACCCTCACGCATTTCACGCGGGGTGGACCATACCTGCGCGGCAGCATCCACGACGAGGTTAAGAGTCGTCTCAGATACCTTGCCCGCGAACAGGCTCCGGACAAGGCCGGAACGCTGTTCCGCAGTCGCCGAGGTGTCGGCGACAGCGACACGCAGGCCGCGGTCGGAGTCCAGGACCTCGACGATGTCGAAAAGCTCGGAACCAGTCTGAGCAGCCTGAGCAACAGCGACATTGTCGCCACCGATAGCGGCGTCCAGTCGCTGGCTAAGGGCTGCCAGGGATTCGCGGCTTGCTGCGTGCATGTCGCCTACTTTCCGGCCGGGGCCACGGTGTCAAGGTTGGACAAGAAGTTGTCAATCGTCGACGAGTTACGAACGTCGTCGGAAAGCTGCTCGCCCAGAAGGCGCTCAGCGAGATTGATGGAGTTCTGGCCCATTTCCTTGCGCAGCTCTGCGACTACCTGCTCACGCTGGGCAGCGAGCTGCTTCTCACCGGACTCGATGATTCGTGCGCTCTCGTCATTAGCCTTGGTCGTAGCGTCTGCAATGATGCGCTGACCCTGTGCACGGGCTTCGTCGCGAATCTTTGCTGCTTCAGTACGGGCCTCTGCGAGCTGACTGTTGTACTTTTCCAGAGCGGCCTTGGCTTCAGCCTGTGCAGCTTCAGCGCGTTCAATGCCGCCCTCAATCCGGTCCTCCCGCTCGGTCAGGACCTCCTGGAACTTCGGAAGAACGAGCTTCCAGAAGAGAACCAGGATAACTACCAGCGGGACAACGGACCAGACGATGTCATAGGTCTTTGGCAGCAGCGGGTTGATGGACTCTCCCATCGGGAGGTCACCCGCAGCTAGCAAAAAGGTGAAATCTGTCATGGTTTACGTGTTCTCCGCCTGAGGTCCGGACTTAAACAAAAACGAAGCCTGCGACCAGGCCGATTAGGGCGAGAGCCTCAGTGAAGGCAATGCCCAGGAACATGGTGGTACGCAGCTGGCCGGCCATCTCAGGCTGGCGTGCCATACCCTCAACGGTCTTGCCGGCGACGATACCGATACCGAGGCCCGGGCCCAGGGTGGACAGACCGTAACCGATGGTCTTCAGGCCAGCGTTGGTGTCGACAGCCTGGACAGCGTCCTGGGCGGAGAGGATGACGTCGTTCATTATGAACCGTTCCCTTTCTTAAAGGATGGCCCCGGATTAAAGATTGTTCTAAGTAGGCCCGGGGCTTTTGTGGGTCAAGTGGGTCTTGCTATTAAATTTGCGAGGCCTTGTTGCCGAAGTTGCGGCCTCATTAGTTATGGGTTAGTGCTCGTCTGCGTGCAGCGACAGTTCGATGTAGACGGCGCTCAGCAGGGCAAAGATGTATGCCTGCAGGAAAATCACCAGCATCTCGAACAGCGTGAATGCTACCGCAGCGACAAGGGTCAACCCGGACAGGGCGGTCCAACCATTCAGCTGCCAGAAGAAGAAGTTCGTGGCACCGAAAAGCAGGACTAGAACCATGTGGCCCGCCAGCATGTTGGCCATCAGACGGATGGTCAGCGTAACTGGGCGGAGAACGAAGTTGGAGAAAATCTCGATCGGCACCACGATGAGGTGGAGTACCGGTGGCAAGTTCGGAATAACGACTGCCGACTTCACAAACTTGAAGAAGCCCATCTTCTTCGAGCCCGCGTAAATGAAGGCAACGTATGCGAACAGGGCCAGAACCAGTGGCATACCGATTCGGGCGTTCGGCGAAATATTGAGGCCAGGAATAATAGCCGCAATATTCATCGAGATAACAAGGAAGAAGATGGTGGCCAGAACCGGAAGGAAACGACGCCCCTCCTTCTTACCCAGAATCTCCTCCGCGATGTGGATGCGGACGAAGTCCAGCATCAACTCCGCAACGTTCTGCAGACCAGTCGGCACGAGCTTCGGACGACGCATTGCGACGACGAAGAACACGGCGACGATCACGGCCATCAAAAGACGAACAATCATCAGGCGGTCCATGGCGTACCAGTCGCCACTACCACCTAAAATGAAGTCGCCAAATTGTTCACCCGGGAAATACTCCTCCTGCAAGTTGGGTGAGTGAAACTCACCCCGCATCTCGGCAAGTGTTGTAACGCTCAGCGTTCTCTCCCGTGATTGGGCCGCTAGAACTATTGTCAAGCGGTGCGAAGGACGTCATTTAACGTGTCGCGCCGCGGATTCCATTCGCTCATCAGCACGGCGCTCACGGGGACCGTACCTGTGGAAATGATAGTTATTTCGCTACAGGCCGTCTTACCCGAAACTCAGGATAACAGTTCTGACTCATTTTCCCCACCCGGTACACCCCCGCGTTTCCGACCCCGAATCCAACAAAGAGGCCGACCCCCTCTGTGGGTTTCGGCCTCTATTTGTGGCATCTTCTGCACAAACTGGACAATATGCTTATTACCTGCGGTTTTAGAAGCATATTGCAGCCTCTCAGCAGGTCAACAAGTTATTAACGAGCTATTCGTCCTTCATTGGTTGCACATAAGTGAGGTTAGATTGCGACATTCCCCACACTTCTGCACCGAGTGTCACCATCAGAGTGAGTACAACAGTGACGAAGAAAGTCATGTTGTCATAAAACTCAAGATTTCTAATAACAACCAGGACACCGATTAGTACGACAATCTTCAACAACCAACCACCCAGTACAACGGCAAGCGTAA
Source organism: Corynebacterium sp. HMSC073B01 (assembly GCF_001838255.1). NCBI lineage: Bacteria > Bacillati > Actinomycetota > Actinomycetes > Mycobacteriales > Corynebacteriaceae > Corynebacterium > Corynebacterium sp. HMSC073B01. Next base: position 142,142 of record NZ_KV836177.1, read on the forward strand.
CGGACGGCGAAGTTCGAGCAGTAAAGAGGATGCCTAGAACGGTAAGCAATACGAAGCTTCCGCTAATGCCCGCTCCAAGGAGTACGCCCCAGACACCGGGCATACCGTTTTTGCCACCCCAGACCAGCAGCGAAAGCACGGTAATCACAGCGAGCGCGATTGCGCCCGAGCGAGCAGCAGCCAGCAGCGGTCGCCGCGAATCATCGTATTTAGACTCGGGCTCCGGAGTTGTTTTTTCAGTCACGGTCGAAGATTGTACCTTCTGCGTCCACGTCGACGTCTTATAACCTGCCGGACCCCACTTCCACTTCTGGGACGCGCTCCCCTTGAACGGTCGTCGGCAAGCGCATTGCGACGACGGAGGGTGAAGACAACCGCGATGATAAGCAGGACCCCGAAGGTGAGAGCGACGAATTCAAAGGGGAAAATGGTGGTGGCAACGGCGGCGTACGCGACGACCGACACCCATAGGTAAAGCACTAGCACCACGCGGCGATGACTGTGTCCCATCGACAGGAGGCGGTGGTGAATATGCATTTTGTCGGGCGAGAAGGGTGACTTGCCCTGACTGACGCGGCGAACAACAGCAAGCAACAAGTCGAGCATTGGCACGCTAATTGCTGCGATGACGACCACAACCGGCGAGATTAGAGCGATGACGTCAGCGGTGCCGTACATGGAGGGCGCGATGCGTCCCGACGCCGACACCGATGCCGCTGCGAGCAGCAAGCCGATCATCATGGCACCGGAATCGCCCATAAAAATGCGTGCGGGCTCGAAGTTGTGCGGCAAGAAGCCCAGGCAAGCGCCGAGGAGGCACGCGGAGATCATCGCGGGTGGATAGGCAGACACGGTTCCGCCTTGGTCGTGAAGCATGACCATCGAATAGACAAGGATTGCAGCTGCGGCAATCATGCCGAGTCCAGCTGCGAGACCATCAATTCCGTCAACAAAATTGAAGGCGTTAATCAATGCCACAGTAAATAGGACAGTCAAGACTGTGGACATGATTGGATCGAGAATGAGAGTGGCGCCGCCACTGAAAGGGATATAGAGCAGATACCAATTGACGCCCATAAATGACATCAAAAGTGCCGCCGCGACCTGCCCCACCAACTTCGTAAGGGCATCTAAGTCAAAGAGGTCATCCCAAATACCGACGATTAGCAAGAGCGACGCGGCCGCCACAACTGCCCTCATATCTGGAGTCATAGGTGGAAAACCACGGTTGAGGGCCGGCATAACCGAGGCAAGGGCGATAGCTGCGACCACCCCAGAGTACATCGCCACGCCTCCGAGCCTGGGCTTCGGAATATCGTGGACATCGCGCGTGCGGGGCGCATCCAACCAGCCCGAGCGAACCAGCACAAAACGCACTACTCCAGTGAGCAAATAACTGACAGCAGCGGAAACTAAAACGAGCATGGCGAGCTCGCGGATGGGCACACCTGCCCCACCCGACTGGGCTGCCAATAAGCTCATGTCCGCCACTAGGTACTACTCACCCACACAATCGCTGCAGATACTAAACAGGAAAAGCCTTAGGTAGACAAGACTACTGCCCCAGCAGTCGCTCGGGCGTAGTACTCAAAACCTCGGCAACCGCCGCTGCTGACACAGCGCCTTCGCGCAGAATCCGCGGCACTGGAGTCGAGATATCGACAATCGTCGATGGGGTGCCAATCGTGGCTTCGCCGCCGTCGACGTAGACAGCCGCTTCCCCACCCAACATCTGCTTGGCACGCACGGCATTGGTGGCCGGTGCCTGGCCGGAGATGTTCGCACTGGACACGGCCATCGGACCGGTGCGGCGCAGAATCTCGATAGCAATTGGGTGCAGCGGCATGCGCAGCATGACCGTACCCGCGGTATCACCAAGGTTCCACGGCAAGCTCGGCGCCTGGTTCACAACCAGCGACAGTCCGCCCGGCCAGAAAGCCTCCACCAGCGTGCGAGCAGCTGGCGAGTATTCGCGGACGAGCCCCTCAATCGTGTTCCAGGAACCCACGAGCACCGGTACCGGCATATCCGGGCCGCGGTGCTTGGCACGCAGCAAGGAGGCAACGGCCTGGTTATCAAAGGCATCGCAGCCAAGACCATAGACGGTATCGGTAGGCATAACGACCAGCCGTCCTGCCTTCACTGCATCTACTGCTGCTGCAATTGCGCGTTCGCGGTTTTCATCTGTGCTGCAGTCCATAATCCTGCTCATCAGATTTGTGCTCCTGCTTCAAAGTTTGCTTTTAAGATCAATTTTTGCGTCCCACCGTAAAACGGTCACGGTCCGCAAAGTCACGGTGGACCTCTACATCAGCGTAATCCCAGGTGTCCTTTAGCAGTGAACTGACATCGTCTCCTGAAGAGTCATCGTGCTCGATGCCGATGACTCCACCCGGCCGCACCAGCGCATCCACTAGGTTCATCATAGGTCGAATGACATCTAGCCCATCGTCGCCACCGAAGACCGCAGAGTGCGGATCAGCTCTCACCTCGGGGGCAACCTCGGTGTCTTCGGGCACATATGGAGGGTTGGACACAACAATGTCGGTCTCGCCTACCCATTCTGCGAGCTCAGCGCCATCATCAATCAGCTGAACATCCGTGACATCGCCAGCAATCAGACGCACACGCCCATCGCCGTACGTCTCGATATTCTTCGCAGCCCACGCTCGTGCCCGCTCAGAGAGCTCCACAGCCACCACGTCCGCTTCGGGTACGGCATCGGCGATCGCCAACGCCAACGCACCGGATCCAGTACACAAGTCAACGATTTTCGGCTTGACGACGCCACTTGCGACCAGTTCACAGGCTCGATCGATTGCCCACTGCGCGAGCAGTTCCGTCTCCGGCCGGGGTACAAAAACACCGGGCCCAACCTGTAGTTCCAGGCTCATCATCGGCGCCGTACCGAGGATGTGCTGCAGTGGCTCACGAGCCACTCTGCGGGCCAGTACCTCGGCCAGATACTTGCGACCGTCCTCATCGGTGTACGGTTCGTCTCCGCGGAAGATGATGTCTGCCGGTCCCGCATTGATAGCAGCTGCAAACAGCGCCCGCGCGTCGGCATCCGGAGAAGCCAGCGCCGCGTCGTCAAGCGTGCGACGCGCATAGCGAAACAGCTCGCCGAGAGTACGGACGGAATCCGGTAACGTCGGCGAGCTATTTTCTGCGGGCGTGGGGCTACTCGGCTTCAAGACGCTCAGCGCGCTCCGCGTCGTGGAGGGCCTTGAGCAGGTCATCCATGTCGCCGCCCAGCACCGAGTCCAGGTTGTGAGCCTTGTAACCGATGCGGTGATCGGAAACGCGGTTCTCCGGGAAGTTGTAAGTGCGGATGCGCTCGGAGCGATCCATGTTGCGCACCTGAGACTTACGCTGGTCAGAGGCAGCCTCGGCGATCTCCTCTTCCTTCATCTGCTGCAGTCGAGCAGCAAGGACCTGCATAGCGCGGGCCTTGTTCTGAATCTGAGAACGTTCCTTCTGACAGGTAACAACGAGACCAGTCGGCAGGTGCGTCAGGCGAACGGCGGAGTCAGTCGTGTTAACACCCTGACCGCCCTTACCGGAGGAACGGTAGACGTCGACACGCAGATCCTTTTCATCAATCTGAATGTCTTCGACCTCGTCGGGCTCCGGGTAGACCAGCACACCAGCGGCGGACGTCTGAATACGGCCCTGAGATTCGGTAACCGGCACGCGCTGCACGCGGTGAACGCCACCTTCAAACTTGAACACGCTCCACGCACCGTCACGGGACGGAGTCTTAGCTCGGATGGACATAGTCATGTCCTTCACGCCGCCGAGATCAGACTCGGACAGCCCGAGAATCTCGGTGGTAAAGCCGTGCTTTTCTGCATAGCGCTGGTACATACGAGCGAGCTCACCTGCGAAGAGCGCTGCCTCCTCACCGCCGGCACCGGACTTGAGCTCCATAACGATGTCATCGCTGTCGTGCGGATCGCGCGGAGCCAGCAGGTCGGCGAGCTTTTCCTCGAGCTCCTCTGCCTCGACAGCGAGACGCTCAGCCTCAGCTGCGAATTCGGAGTCCTCGTATGCCATCTCGCGAGCTGCCTCCAGGTCATCCTGGACCTCAGTCAACTTCTTGTGAGTCTGAATGACCGGCTGCAACTCATTGAAGCGCTTGCCGACCTTACGGGCAGCCTTCGGGTCGTTGTGCAGCTCGGGGTCTGCCAGCTGCGCCTCAAGGCCGTGGTATTCGGAGAGGATGTCGTCAACTGCGGAAACCTGATTAGCCATTGAATATTCCTTCAGATTGTGATGGGTGAAATGCTAGTAGGTGCTGTGGTTTCGGTCGGAGTGGCGCTGTCGCACCGCTGGCACTGTGGCACCACTCCGCGTGGCTAACCCCAGCTAAAGCATGTCGTCCACATCAACGTCGGCGGCCATTGGTGCAGAAGAAGCCACCTGCATCAGGAATTCCTTATTGTTCCGGGTCTTCTTCAGCTGCTTAATCAACAGGTCAATAGCAGCCTGCGACTCCAGCGCGGAGAGGATGCGGCGCAGCTTGTGCATAATGCGAGCCTCCTCCGTGCTGAGCAGCAGCTCATCCTTACGAGTACCCGACGGGTTGACATCCACTGCCGGGAACACGCGGCGCTCGGAGATTTTACGGTCGAGCTTCAGCTCGGCGTTACCGGTGCCCTTGAACTCCTCGAAGATGACGGTATCGCCTGCGGAGCCGGTCTCCACCATCGCGGTGGCGATGATGGTGAGGCTGCCGCCTTCCTCGATGTTTCGGGCAGCACCCAAGAAGCGCTTCGGTGGGTACAGAGCGTTGGAGTCCACACCACCGGAGAGGATTCGTCCCGATGCCGGCGAAGAGTTGTTGTACGCACGGCCAAGGCGGGTAATGGAGTCCAGCAGTACGACGACGTCCTGCCCCTGTTCCACCAGACGCTTTGCACGCTCAATAGCCAACTCGGCCACTGCCGTGTGATCTGACGGCGGGCGGTCGAAGGTAGAAGCAATAACCTCGCCACGGACACTGCGCTGCATGTCGGTGACTTCCTCCGGGCGCTCGTCGACAAGCACGACCATCATGTAGCACTCGGGGTTGTTCGTCGCGATAGCGTTCGCGATGTTCTGCAGGATCGTGGTCTTACCGGCCTTCGGCGGCGAAACGATGAGCGCACGCTGACCCTTACCAATCGGCATAATCAGGTCGATGACGCGAGTGGTGAGGATCTTCTGCTCGGTCTCCAGACGCAGGCGACGGTTCGGGTACAGCGGGGTGAGCTTAGCGAAGTTCGGCCGCTGCTTTGCCTGCTCCGGATCGATGCCGTTTACAGTTTCGACCTTGACCAGCGGGTTGTACTTGCGGCGATTACGGCCGTTGCCATGAGTGACCTGGCCCGAGCCATTCTCACGCGGCATGCGGACCTGACCAGTGACGGCGTCGCCCTTGCGCAGACCGTATTTACGAACCATTTGCGCGGACACCAGCACATCGTTAGAGCCCGGCAGGTATCCGGACGTGCGCACGAATGCGGTCTTGTTATCTAGCACATCGACGATGCCAGCCACCGGCTGGAGAACGTCATCCTCGCGGATCTCGTCCTGACCGCCGTGTCCCCCACCGTTGTTATCGCGTCCGCGACGGTCGCGGCGATTGCGACGGTTGCGGCGGTTACGGTTGCCACGACCGTCATCGTCATGGTTATTGCGGTCGTTATTGCGATTGTTGTTGCGACCGCGGCGGTTGTTGCGGTTGCCGCGGCCTTCATCGTCGTTGTCTCGATCGTGGTTGTTGCGATCGTTGCGGTTATTACGGTCGTTGCGATCACCGCGGTCATTACGATCATTACGATCGTTGCGATTGTCGTTGCGATCACCGCGGTCGTTGCCGTTATCGGAATCGTCGCGGCTATCGTTGCTGCGATCGTCCTGATTCTCCTGCTCGCGCTGACGAGCACGGTTACGACGATTTCGACGCTGCTGAGAACGGGACATCTCCTCGCGACCATCCGCGTTGGCGTCGTCTCGCTTGTCGTTGCCCTTGTCGCTCTTGTCGGCGCTCTTACTGGAACCCTTATCCGCGCTTTCCGACGGCGATTCCTTGGCATCCTTCGCCTTGGAGCCGGTATCCGCAGCCCCAGCCACAGCCTTCTTCGCGCGGGATTTCCGAGCGGGAGCGGAACCAGCAGCCGGGGCACCATTCTTAATGGCCTCAATCAGCTCATGCTTGCGCATGGCGGAGATGCCGCGAATGCCCTTGCTGGAAGCGATTTCACGCAGTTCTGCCATTCGGAGGGCCGCAAGATTCTCTGGGCCGCCTGCCGTGGCAGTGGTGTCCGTATCGGTCACGGATGTCCTTTCATCGACCTTCCCTGCAGTCACTCTCTACAGGGGGCTATGTCATTGGCACTTTTTCGCTCTTACTGCCCGCCACCGCGTGTGCTCCGTCGTCGAACCTTTACCACGGGCGAAAAAGTATCCGCTGCTGACGGGAAATTATCGAAAAAGCCAGGCAAAAGACCTCGACGTTGAAACTAAACCGAGGCATCTTGCCTACATTATTTCCGCATCTCAAACCCGAGCGTCCGGGCTGAAGATGGTTAGGAAATTTTAGGTCCACAGCACCGCAAGACTATGTAGTCGCACTACTGATTTATGTGTTTTCAATGTCACGTTGCGCCATCGCATTGTGTGAACAACTGCGAAGGTCAACGGCAAGCGGAGTACATGAAGAAGTACGTATCTAGCCGCGTATTGAAAACGACCTATTGCCCAAGGATAGTCACCAAATAGTCAGGTAGCAACACTAGTTCTCACCTGCGTTTCGCTAGGTCGCGGGGCTGTGAGTCGGTACTGTAGAGCTCATGCGCAGTACGATGCCTCATATTCCTCTCAACATCGCTCAGATTGTGGAATACGGTCGCACCATTCACGGTCGGACTCCGGTGACCTCCTGGAACAGTGACGGCCCCGAGACCACCACTTTTGCCGCCATCGCCGCGCGCGCTAGTGCGCTGGCACATGCACTTCGCGATGAGCTCGGCATCGACGGGGATCAGCGCATCGCTACCCTGATGTACAACTGCACCGAACACTTCGAGGTCTTCCTCGGCGTCGCCTCCATGGGCGCGGTATTCCAGCCGCTGAACAAGCAGCTCATGCCGGATCAGATTGTGCACATTATCAATCACGCCGATGACCAGGTCATCATCGCGGACCCGACCGAGATCGAACTGCTCGCCGAGGTTCTTCCCCACTGCCCGCGCGTCCGCGCTGTCATCATTATCGGTATCGGTGATCTGTCCGACGTGGCTGAGCAACTGCCGGATGGTATCCCGTGGTACTCCTACGAATCACTCATCGACGGACGCCCCAGCCGCTTCGACTGGCCTGAGCTCGATGAAAACTCCGGTGCAGCCATGTGCTATTCGACGGGCACCGAGGGCGCACCTAAAGGTGTCGTCTACAGCCACCGTTCGCTGTACTTGCACAGCCTGAATATGCGCACCACTGACTCCTTTGCCATCTCGCATGGAAACCCGTGGCTTTGCTGTGTGCCCATTTATCACGTCCTGTCCTGGGGCGTGCCGCTGGCCTCCTTCATGTGCGGGGCGTCGCTAATCTTCCCCGGCGCGGACCTGTCCGCACCGCGTCTGGCAGAAATCATCGAAACCTCAATGCCGCGCGTAGCTCAGGGCGTGCCGACGCTGTGGATTAACCTCATGGCACACTACCTCAGCAATCCTCCGAAGCGCATGAGTCTGCAGGAGATTTTCTCGGGCGGTTCTCCTGTCCCACCTGCATTGATTCGGCTATGGGAAGAGCGCTACGGTGTCGATGTCATCCACTTCTGGGGCATGACCGAGACTTCGCCTATCGGTACCGTGGCACGACCTCCGTACGGCGCCTCCGGTGAGGCCCGCGAACGCTACCGTGTCAGCCAAGGGCGTTTCCCGGACATCATGCAGTTCCGCATTGTTGATGACAACGACCGCGTGCTCGACCTGCATGACCGCAACCAGGGTGAGCTGCAGGTGCGCGGCAACACGGTCACCGGAGGCTACTACAGTTCTCCGGAGGCTCAAGATGGAGGCACCGCGCACTTCTTTCGCGGTGCGGAGGTCGACGAGGCTAGCGAACAGTTCACCGAGGACGGGTGGCTCCGCACTGGCGATGTCGGCTCGATTACTCACGACGGCTACCTGACTATTCATGACCGTGCTCGCGATGTCATTCGTTCCGGTGGCGAGTGGATCTACTCCGCTCAGCTGGAAAACTTCGTAATGGAAAGCCCACAGGTACTCGAGTGCGCGATTATCGGCATGCCAGATAAAAAGTGGGGTGAGCGCCCACTGGCCATTACGGTGCTGATGCCTGAAGTTGAACAGAGCAAGGAGACCGCTGAAATGCTCCGCGATGAACTGCGGCCAAAGCTGCCAAAGTGGATGCTGCCGGAGTACTGGGCCTTCGTGGACTCAATCGATAAGACCTCAGTGGGCAAGTTCGACAAGAAAGACCTGCGCTCGCACTTGAGCGCAGGTCAGTACAGCATCGTGAAACTGAAGGGGCCGGGCGAAAAGTAGGTGGCAGGCTAAGCCACTGGCTCGGCACCTGGCCGCAGCGGCGGCTTAGCCGTCGACCACGACCTTAACCGGCTCACCGATTCCCAGCTCCATGACCTTGATGCCAGCCTCGCGGGCATCGTCCAAGATCTTCTCATCTACTGCAGTAGTTCCCAGAACCATACAGGTCGGGCCAGCACCCGAGAGAAATGCTGCGTAGCCACGGTTGCGCAGGCGGTTGACCCACTCTGCGGTCACCGGCAGCACGTCGGAGCGGTACGGCTGGTGCAGGCGATCTCGCGTTCCCTCCCACAGCAGTTCCGGGTGGGACTGCAGCGCTGCGGTCATAACCGCAGTACGAGAGACATTGAAACGAGCGTCGACATGCGAAACATCGCTCGGCAGCACCTGACGAACTGCATTCGTGGAGGCGTGGAATGCCGGTACGAGTGCGGTCGCCTGAATGGACTCATGCACCGGAATGCTCACTGCTCGGTACTGGGGCGCGGTGCGACCATCGACAGGCTTGTCGGTCCAGCTGACCACTGCCCCACCGAGGACGGATGCACCAGCGTTATCCGGGTGGCCTTCGAATACCGAGGATTCTTGGATTACCTGGTCGTCGGTAAGCGGGAAGCCAGCCAGACCGTTAGCGGCAGCGACACCAGCAACAGCGGCGGCTGCGGAAGAGCCTAGGCCGCGCGACTGCGGAATGGTGTTGTGGCAAATAACCTTCAGCCCCGGTGCCTCGACTCCTGCGGCGCGAAGGCCCGCGCGAATCGCGCGCACAACCAGATTAGACTCGTTGCGCGGCAGGTCGACTTCGCCCTCGCCGTGAATTTCAACGACGACACCGGACTCGATGACCTCGACCTCGACGATGTCATAGAGTGCAACTGCCAACCCCAGGGTGTCGAAGCCCGGGCCCAAGTTCGCTGACGAACCTGCAACCGTGACGGTGACCTTCTGCCCCGGGAAAAGCTCCTGTGCCATTTAGATATCCATTCCTTCGATACGAATGACGTTGTTGACGGCCAAAACCGCGTCGTTGGCGCGCAATTCGTCAACCGTTGCTTCCAAATCCTTCTCCAGTGCCTTGTGAGTCACGATGACCAGGCGAGCGCCGTTGGCGCCCTCTTCCTGGCGGACGGTGCGCAGGGAGATGTTGTGATCAGAGAAGGTACGAGCGACATCGGCAAGCACTCCGACACGATCGTCGACGTGCAGGTCGATGTGGTAGCGGGTGCGAACGTCACCGAAGTCGAGAATCGGCAGGTTAGCGTAGGTGGAATCTCCCGGTGCGCGACCACCGTGGACAATGTTGCGAGCAGCTGCAACAAGGTCACCGAGCACTGCGGAGGCGGTCGGATTACCACCAGCGCCGTTGCCGTAGAACATCAGGCGACCAGCGGCCTCGGCCTCAATGAAGACAGCGTTGAAAGACTCACGCACAGTTGCCAGCGGGTGACGACGTGGAATCAGCGCTGGGTACACGCGGGCGGAAATGGACTCCTTGCCATTTTCGTCCGTGACCCGCTCACAGGTAGCCAGCAGCTTAATGGTGCAGTCTGCGCTCTTGGCGGCTGCAATGTCGTCAGCGGTGATCTCGGTAATACCCTCACAGTGAACGTCATCAGCAGTCACGCGGGTGTGGAATGCCAAGCTGGCCAGAATAGCTGCCTTGGAAGCGGCATCGTGTCCCTCGACGTCTGCAGTCGGGTCGGCCTCAGCGTAACCCAGGCGGGTGGCCTCTGCCAGCATCTCGTCGTAGTCCGCACCGGTGGAGTCCATCGCATCAAGGATGAAGTTGGTAGTGCCGTTGACAATGCCCATGACCTTATTGACAGTGTCACCGGCCAGCGAACGGCGCAGCGGTCCTACGACCGGGATAGCTGCAGCCACAGCTGCCTCAAAGAACAGGTCGACACCCGAGGAATCGGCAGCCTCAGAGAGCTCCTCGCCGTGAGCGGCGACGAGTGCCTTGTTGGCGGTCACGACCGACTTGCCGGCACGCAGTGCCTCCAGCACAACGCGACGTGGGTAATCAATGCCGCCGATGACCTCGACTACCAGGTCAACGTCATCGCGCTGAACCAGCGAAAAAGCATCGTCGGTAAGAAGATCCTGATCCACATTAGGACGCGGCTTGGTCTTGTCGCTCACAGCAATACCAACGACCTCGACCGGTCCGCCGATGCGGCGCTCGAAGTCCTCAGCCTTCTCGTTGAGCAGGCGGTAAACCTCAGTACCGACTGTGCCAAGACCTAAAATAGCGACACCAACTTTGTGGCCCTCGCCCTTTCCAGGATTATTCGTTGCGGCAGTCATCGTGGCGTTTCACACTCCAGGCTTAGTAAGTCTTGTACAGTTTCTCGTCTTAATACTTGGGTCACTTGACCATCGCACACCGACACTACTGGTGGTCGCGTCAGCATGTTGTAGCGGCTGGCCATTGCGTAACAGTATGCCCCAGTAGCAGCGAGCGCGAACAGATCACCCTCGACAATGTCGTTCGGGTAGTTCGCATCGTTAATCAGAATGTCTCCCGATTCACAGTGCTTTCCGACGACGCGGGTGGGAATCCTGGAACCGGACACCTCGCGATTAACGACGCGACCATCATAGTTCGAGCCGTAAAGCGCCGGACGAATATTGTCGCTCATTCCGCCATCGACCGATACGTAACGACGGGTCATGCCATCATCGATGGTCACATCCTTCAAAGTGCCCACTTCGTACACCGTGACCATGGACGGGCCAACAATGGCACGACCTGGTTCAACAGCCACTGCCGGAGTCGCAATGCCGATACGCTGCGCAAGCTTGTCTACGGCAGTGAGGATCTCGTCGGCAAGCGGAGCAACGTCGAGGGGCTGCTCGCCTGCGGTGTAGGCGATACCAAAACCGCCACCAAGGTCGAGAGTGTTGAAGTGTTCCGAGATTTCAGTGCCGTGGCGTTCGACCAGCTTTTCCACCAGTGAGAACACGCGCTCGGCGGCGAGAATGAAACCGTCGGAATCGACAATCTGGGAACCGATGTGGCAATGCAGGCCAATCAGGCGCAGGTTGTCGTCATCCTCTACTACGCTCGCAGCTTCCAGCGCAGAACCGGACGCGAGGGAAAAGCCGAACTTCTGATCTTCATGCGCAGTAGCAATGAACTCGTGGGTGTGCGCTTCCACACCGGGCTTCACGCGAACGAGCACGTCCTGCACCACGCCTGCTTCAGCCGCCACCTGGGACAGGCGACGCAGCTCCGAACGGGAGTCAAGCACAATCTTGCCCACGCCGGCGGAGATAGCATCACGCAGCTCAGCGGTGGACTTGTTGTTGCCGTGGAAGGTCATGTCCTTGGCTGGGAATCCCGCCGCCAGAGCGATAGCCATCTCGTTGCCCGAGGCGACATCGAGATGCAGCCCCTCCTCCATTACCCAGCGGGCAATGGTCTTCGACAGGAAAGCCTTGGATGCGTAGTGGACATTCTCCGCACCGCGGAAGGCCTTGGCCATCGAGCGGCAGCGGGAGCGGAAGTCCTGCTCATCGACGACAAAAGCTGGAGTGCCAAATTCCTTGGCAATGTCGACCAGGCTCACGCCGCCAATTTCCACCGAGCCGGGGTTATCTTCGTCATCGCCCCGACGACGGGCGGTAGTTGGCCAGACATGCGCTGGTAGTTCATTAAATTGGGTGGAATCGGGTCGGGTGTAGCCACCCAGTTCGAAACCATTGCCGTCGATAGGCACGAAACAGCTCTCTTTCTCCGTTACCCGGGCGGAGCAACGGGGTGTAGTTTTACGGGCGCGTTCGACTACATGCGCTCAGGTGCGGTAACACCGAGCAGCTGCAGAGCATTGGCCAGCGTCTGGCGGGTAGCCTCAGCCAGGCCGAGACGAGCACGGTGTAGCTCGGATACCTCCTCGTCTGCCTTTGGCAGAATCTGGCAGGTGTCGTAGAAGCGGTGGAAGACACCGGCGAGCTGCTCAGAGTAACGGGCAATGCGGTGTGGTTCCCGCAGGTCAGCAGCAGACTTGATGATGGCCGGGAACTCACCGATAGTGCGGATGAGCTCACCTTCACGGTCCTCTACCAGCAGGGAGAAGTCAGCGCCTTCACTGGTCACACCGGCCTCTTCGGCACGGCGACCGATTGAGCACAGACGAGCGTGACCGTACTGGACGTAGTAGACCGGGTTGTCGCTGGACTGCGAAGCCCACAGCCCCAGGTCAATATCCAGGCTGGAGTCCACGGTGGAACGGATTAGCGAGTAGCGAGCAGCATCGACGCCGATTGCCTCAACCAGGTCGTCCAAGGTGACCACTGTGCCCGCACGCTTGGACATCCGGACAGCCTTGCCGTCGCGAAGCAAGTTGACCATCTGACCGATGAGCACCTCGACGCCATCGGCGTTGTAGCCGAGCGCTGCAGCGGCGGCACGCAGACGTGCGATATAGCCGTGGTGATCGGCACCCAGCATGTAGATGCACAGGTTGTGGCCGCGGTCGAACTTGTTCTTAACGTATGCGATGTCACCTGCGATGTAGGCTGCGTCGCCGTCGGACTTGATGACCACGCGGTCCTTGTCGTCACCGTAATCGGTGGACTTCAGCCACCACGCGCCGTCAGCTTCGTAGAGCTTGCCGTTTTCCTTCAGGGAATTGACAGCTGCTTCCACCTGACCGGACTCGAACAGCGAGTTTTCGTGGAAGTAAACATCGAAATCGGTGCCGAACTCGTGCAGAGACTTCTTGATGTGCTCGAACATCATGTCCACGCCGATGGCGCGGAAGTGCTCCTGGACCTCTTCCTCAGAGCCCTCGAGTGCCTGCGGGTTCTTCTCCAGCACAGCAGCGGCGATGTCCTGGATGTACTCTCCGCCGTAGCCGTCCTCCGGAGTCGGCTGGTTGCGTGCGGCGGCAACCAGGGAGTCGGAGAAGCGGTCAATCTGGCGACCATGGTCATTGAAGTAGTACTCGCGGGTGACCTTGGCACCGGTGGCAGACAGGACACGACCGAGAGCGTCACCGACTGCTGCCCAGCGAGTACCACCCAGGTGAATCGGCCCGGTCGGATTCGCGGAGACAAACTCCAGGTTCACGTCGAGGTTGGAGTTGAAATCGGCATGACCCCACTTCTCCCCCGCTGCCAGGACGTCCTCGACGATCTTGCCCTGGGCATCGGAGGCCAGGCGGATGTTAATAAAGCCCGGGCCTGCGATGGTTGCTTCATCGATGCCCTCAGAAGCGCCGAGCGCTGTGGCAATTTCAGTTGCCAAGTCACGCGGCACCATGCCGACGCGCTTGCCCAGCTGCATGGCGATATTGGTTGCGTAGTCGCCGTGCTCAGGGTTACGCGGACGCTCGACGGTCGGGTTTTCCGGCACGATAGAGACATCGGCATCGTGGGCAGTCAAAACCTCGACGGTGACTTTTCGGACTAGTACAGCAAGATCAGCAGGATTCACGATTGCCTATCCTATTAGGTCAATCGCAGTCGTGGAAACATCAGCCACCAAAAGATTGTTTTGAGGGGTATCTGCAGGCCACCGCGTCCGGCTGTCCTACACCGCTTTCACAATCCAGCCGAATTCAGGTTGAGAACAGATTTAATCCGGGTCTAGGCGTAGCATTCAGGTAGGAAATTATTGCCTTACCCCTCAACCCATTTTGGAGCGACCGTGAAAGTAGCACTTTTCGCGACCTGCATCGGGGACATGATGTTTCCAGATGCAGTGAGTGCGACCGCCAGAGTTCTCACGCGCCTAGGATGCGATGTGGTCTTTCCGCCACAACAAACATGCTGCGGCCAAATGCACGTCAACACCGGGTACCAAAAGGAAGTCCTTCCTCAGCTGGACACCTACGCTGATGCTTTTGCAGATTCCTCGATTGACTACGTTGTCGCCCCGTCCGGTTCCTGCGCCGGCGCCGTTCGCCACCAGCATCCGATGATCGCGGGCCGCTACGGTACCCGTGCCCAAGTCCATGCGGCACAGGCCTGCGCGAACAAGACGCTAGATCTCTCCGAGTTCATCACCGATGTCGCTGGTGTGACTGATGTCGGTGCTTACTTCCCCCACTCAGTGACCTACCACTCCACCTGCCACAGCTTGCGGGTGCTCAAGGTGGGTGACCGTCCGTGGCGGCTGCTCAGCGCAGTCGATGGAATCGATCTGCGCGAGCTGCCCGGCGCGGCGGAGTGCTGCGGTTTCGGCGGCACCTTCGCGGTGAAAAATGCGGAGACTTCCGCTGCAATGGTTGCCGACAAGACAGCCAATATCCGCGCTACGGAAGCGGAGTTCGTCACCGCTGGCGATGCTTCCTGCTTGCTCAATATCGGTGGCGCGCTGCGTCGCCAGGACTCTGGCGTGCACGCCATCCATATGGCCGAGATTCTGGCCTCCACCAAGGAGACCCCGTTTGATGTGCACAACCGCCAAGAAGCTTCCCTGCGAGGTGAACAGTAATGGTCGCAGTTAACGTCGGCATGCCAGCCCTTCCTCCCCGCGCGCCGCACAACGTCGGGCATCTGCGCGGTACGCGCGGGTTCACGGCCGCAGCGCACGAGGAGCTCAAGAACACTCGCATGCGCGAAAATGTCGGTCATGCCACGCGTTCGATTCGTCAGAAGCGCGCGCATGTCGTAGCCGAGAAGAATGACTGGGAGCAGCTGCGGCTCGCGGGCAGCCACATCAAGCGCGATGTTATGGCGCGTCTGCCGGAACTGCTGGAGCAGTTTGAAGAGTCAGTTACGAATGCCGGCGGTCACGTCCACTGGGCGCGCGATGCCGCCGAGGCAAACCGCATCATCACGGACTTGGTGAAAGAGACCGGCGAAGAAAAGGTCGTCAAGATTAAGTCGATGGCCACGCAGGAAATCGGCTTGAACGAAGCACTTGCCGACGCCGGCATCACCGCCCGCGAAACCGACCTGGCGGAACTCATCGTTCAGCTTGCCGACGACATGCCGAGCCACATCCTGGTTCCTGCTATCCACCGCAATCGCGAAGATATCCGCGAGATCTTCCTCAATGGAATCCCCGGAGTCGACCCGGACCTGAAAGCCAATCCGGCCGATCTCGCCGAGGCATCCCGTAAGTTCCTGCGCGAGCAGTTTATGGAGGCCAAGGTTGCGATTTCCGGCGCCAACTTCGGTGTAGCCGAAACCGGCACGGTAGCCGTCGTCGAATCTGAGGGCAACGGCCGTATGTGTCTCACACTGCCGGAAACACTGATTTCGGTGATGGGTATTGAGAAGCTGCTTCCCACCTTCCAGGATCTGGAAGTCTTCTTGCAGCTACTGCCACGGTCGTCGACAGGCGAGCGTATGAATCCCTACACCTCTCTGTGGACGGGAACGACCGACGGCGACGGCCCGAAGAATTTCCACATTGTGTTGCTGGACAATGGGCGCTCGGCCACTCTTGCAGATCCGATTGGGCGTGAAGCGCTGAAGTGCATTCGCTGCTCGGCATGCCTGAATATCTGCCCTGTTTATGAACACGTGGGCGGTCACGCTTACGGTTCGGTCTACCCGGGCCCGATTGGTGCGATTTTGTCCCCGCAGCTCACTGGCATGGATTCCTACGATGATCCGAATGCTTCGCTGCCCTATGCGTCTTCGCTGTGCGGGGCTTGCTTTGAGGTCTGCCCGGTGCGAATTGACATCCCTGCGGCACTGCTGGAGCTGCGCCACCGTAAGGTCACGGAACACCGCCCGCCGGTGGAGGGCAAGCTGTTTGCCACGCTCGGGTTCATCATGGGCAATCAGAAGCTCTGGAATATGAGCGCAAAGATGGCCTCCCTCGCCCGCGTACTCGGTTTGAAGGACGGCGAGATTCACGCCCTGCCGCTCTTCCTCAGCGGGTGGTCGGATGCGCGTGATACCCCGGTTCCGCCGAAGAAGCCGTTCCGCTCACTGTGGGGTTCGAAGGATTTCTCGGCGCAGCTGACCCGCGAATCGGCCAATCAGGTTCCGTCGAAGATTAATGGGCTATCGGGTTCTGATCAATCTGACTCGTCCGACACATCCGGCAAGGAGGCCTAGCGATGTCCCACTCCTCAGCATCCGCAAACATTGCCAAGAGCGAAATCCTCGAGCGTATCCGCAATGCTCAGAAAATCGCCTTCGAAGGCCGTGATTTGGCCTCTGACGTGGGCATCATCCCTGGCGAGCCCGGCGCGCATTTCGACATCCCACGCGACTACGAGCGCTCCTCCGACCTGACGGCCAAAGAGATTATTTCGCTTGCCGACGAACGCATCGCCGATTACAAAGCCGACGTGCGCCGCTGTGGCAGCTCGGCAACCGACATCAATGAGGCTGTGAAGAAGGCAATTGCTGATGTCGGGGCGTCGTTGATTGGTATTCCCGAGGGTCTAGACCGCGAGTGGGTTGCGGGGTTGGAGTCTGGTGGAGGTAAGGCCACTACCGAGATTCGCGTCGATACCGGTTTCACCGCCGAAGAGCTGGACGAGCTCGATGCGATTGTCACCAGCTCTGCTGTCACCTGCGCCGAGACCGGCACCATTTTCCTGGACGGTTCGGCTACTTCTGGCCGCCGCGCGCTGACCTTGGTGCCGGATATTCACATCTGCGTTGTCCCTGCTTCCACGGTCGTCTACGGCATTCCGGAGGCATTTTCCCGTCTACGCGAGAGTGATCCCACCGCTCCGATCACCATGATTTCGGGGCCTTCTGCGACCTCGGACATCGAGCTTGCCCGAGTCGAAGGTGTCCACGGGCCGCGCACGCTGATTGTGATTATTGCTGAGTAGAGACAGTCGGGTCGGTCCTTGGCTAGCATTTTTGATTGACACGCCAACATTTTGTTGTGGATGATGAATTTAGCTAGCCAAAGGAGCCTGTCATGAGCGCAATCATTCAAAAATTCTCCGTATCCGATAATCCGCAGCTTCCAGGTATGGACCCATTCCTGTTTGCCGTCCACCACTATGACCTATATCCACAGGCCAAGGGCCAAACTATGGCTCCCGATGCCTCTCTGCTCGGCCGTAATATCGGCATGGACTTTTCCGGCAAGGACGGCTGGTCCATGTACCACGGCACAACCGTCCCCGGCTTCCCCTCCCACCCACACCGCGGCTTTGAAACTATCTCGATTGTCGAGGAAGGTTACGTCGACCACACCGACTCCGAAGGTGCACAGGCTCGTTACGGCGATGGCGACACTCAGTGGCTGACCACCGGCGCAGGCACTGCGCATGCTGAAATGTTCCCGCTTCTGCATAACGACGGCCCCAATCCTCACCACATGTTTCAGATTTGGCTGAACCTGCCGCCCGAAGGCAAGGGGGCAAAGCCGCACTTCCAGATGTTCTGGGCAGAAGACACTCCGCATGTCACCGGCACTGATGACAATGGCCACGGCTACGACATAAAGGTCATCGCGGGCGCATTCGGCGATACTCAGCCGCTTGCTCCACCACCGGAATCCTGGGCCGCTGCACCAGATTCCGATGTAGCCGTGTGGGTGCTGCGTTTGCAGCCGAACGCACAGCTAACGTTGCCACCAACCAAACATGCCGAGACAATTCGGACTCTCTACTCTCTACGCGGCAGCCTCACTATCGAGGGCGAAACGCTGGTGCAAGAGGGCGCAGTGCTGCGCTCAACCGAGGCACTGGACATTTCTGCAGGTGACGAGGGGGCCTTCGCGCTCATGCTCCAAGGCCGACCAATTGGCGCTCCCGTGTATCAGCATGGCCCGTTTGTCGCGAATAGCCGCGAAGAGCTCGTTGAGGCATTCGATGCCTACCAGCGTGGCGAGTTCGGCGCATGGCGGTTTGATTCCAACGATCCGGTTGCACCCTTTGAAGAGGGGCGCTTTGCCCGCTATCCGGACGGTACGGTTCGTCGCCCGGTCAATTAACCGGGATCCCCCGACGGGCTGCACATGTGAAACTGTGTGAGTTTATGACACTTTCAGG